>CACZSZ010000235.1 GCA_902783945.1 uncultured Lachnospiraceae bacterium | reverse complement strand
CGGAGGTGTCGGAACTGGCAGACGAGCTAGACTAAGGATCTAGTGGCAGAAATGCCGTGAGGGTTCAAGTCCCTTCCTCCGCACATCTCTTAATAAATGTGCCATCTGAGAGATCAGATGGCCTTTTTTTCTTGTTTTTTCCTGATATTATATATTAAAATATAGTTCAAAATAGAACAATTATCGGAGGGGAATGTGCTTTACTGGGAAAAACAAAAAAAGATAAAAGCAGTATATGAAATGTATTCCGGACCGGTCCGCAAAAAATATGGTCTGACAAAAATGGAGTACTCGATTTTGATGTTTCTGTACAGAAACCCGTCCTGTGATTCGGCTGCTTCTATCGTACAGTCAGGACAGTTTACGAAATCTCATGTTTCCGCTGCTGTCCGTGTGCTTGAAAAGCGAAAGTACATTATTGGGAAGTACATGGATAACAATTATAAGACCATCCATCTCAAACTTACCGGACAGGCAGAAGAGATCCTGCGGGAGGCGTCAAAAGCAGAAAAGAGATATGCGGATCGCATATTTGAAGGTTTTACAGAGAGAGAGATGCAGCAGATAAACAATCTGTTGGAACGGATCTGTGAAAATTCGGAGTCGGAACTGCAGAATATGAAAGAAGGTAAAAAGTATGCATGAACTGGGTATTCTGCGGCAGATCGTAAAAGTTGTGGTACAGACTGCAGAGAAAAACAGGATTCTGTCGGTGAAGCATATAACACTTGAAGTAGGAGACAGGTCGGGAATCGTGCCGCTGTATATGGAAAAATTATTTCCTGCTGCATCAGATGCAATCCCCATACTGCAGGACACAGTACTTAAAATACAAATGGTATGCGGAAAGGGTCTGATGATCAGAGATATCGGGTATTAGAAAGACGATAACCATATGAGTGAGAAACAAAAACCGAACAATGTGGACAGAGAAGGTCATGTTCTTTATCTGGATCAGGAACTTCTGGACAGGAAAGAAGTGGGATATCCGCCATATAAGAATAAACCGGACGGTCTTGGAATTTATAACTGGATACTGAAAAATGTACTGTACATGAGCAAAAAAAGATGGCCTTTTGCTCTTCGCCTCTATCATTTATTTGTAAAATATTCTGTATGGATGAAAGAGGGGGGATGGAAGGCCAGATTATACAAAAAAGCAATAAAACTGTATCCGGACAAAGAACGGCCTACCGGTACGATAGTCATGCCTCTGAATGTTGATATTTCAGATAAAAGTGAAAAGACCGTTGTTCCGCTTGATATGATCAGGGAGTCCCTGAAAAAGGTAGAATATATCGCCGGTATGGACAGGTGTCTCTGCCGCGATGCCAATGACTGTAAAGAGTATCCGCATGACCTCGGCTGTCTGTTTCTTGGTGAATCGGCAAAAATAGTGGTGAAGCATAATCTTGGAAGAAGATTTACCTATGAAGAAGCCTGCGCAAGAGTAGATGAGGCAGCAAAAGCCGGACTTATGGGACAGGCAGTTTGGATTGAAGTGGAACAGATGCTCTGGGGTGTTCCTAATAATCTTATGGATCAGTTTCTTGAAATCTGTTTCTGCTGTCCCTGTTGTTGTATCACTATGAAACTTGCGAGAAACGCAACAGAAAAAGAACGTCATCGCTTTCATCCTTCCGGATGGACGGCGGTTGCCGATACTACAAAATGCATAGGCTGCAGAGCCTGTACAGCCGGACAGAACGGATGTCCGGTAGAAGCGCTTTCTTATGGAGAAGACGGAAAAATCTGTATTGATCAGGAATCCTGTGTGGGCTGTGGGATCTGCCGTTCCCGCTGTGTACATGATGTGATCAGGATCAGACAGACGATGCCAATGAGGAAAGATATACAGGAATACTTTCTTAAGGATTACAGTCTGGATATCAAACTTGGAAAATAAATGTCAGGAGGCACCGGAGATGGAAGATATACGTATCATAGAAGTAAAACAGAGTGTCTTTGCGGATAATGATGCAGATGCGCAGCGGCTGCGCAGTCAGCTGAAAAAAGAGGGGACTGTTCTGATCAATATGATGGCATCACCCGGAGCAGGCAAAACTACTCTGCTGAAAAAACTGGCGAAAGAATTTGAGGGAAATATCAGATTTGCCGTTATGGAAGCAGATATTGATTCCGATGTGGATGCACGTGCCATGCTGGAAAACGGGATAGACACAGTACAGATCCATACGGGAGGCATGTGTCATCTGGATGCGGATATGACACGCCAGGGGCTGAAAGAACTCGGAAGTTCGGAATATGACCTGGTTATTCTTGAAAACGTAGGTAATCTTGTCTGTCCTGCAGAATTTGATACCGGAGCCACAGCAAACATTACTGTTCTTTCTGTTCCGGAAGGCCATGACAAACCTCTGAAATATCCGCTCATGTATGAGACCTGTCAGCTGCTTATCGTAAATAAGACGGATGTACTTCCTTATTTTGATTTTGATTGTGAGAAACTGAGGAAATATGCAAAAATGAGAAACCCGGATATTGAGATATTTTTTGCATCCGCAAAGACAGGGGATGGTATTGCTGAGATTGCCGGATGGATCAGGGACAGGCTTATGGTATAAATACGTTTTCATCTCTGCCAGGAGCAAAACCCGAAGTTAGTTTTGCAATCAACTTGCAATCAACTCTTTTTTTTCGTAAAAAGGATATCGTTTTCAGGTGTTGTATATTTTCTAAAGGAACAACAGGGGGACAATATCTTGACGATCCGGGAAAACCTCGAATGCAATGAAAAAAAGACTTTAAGTCCATACGCATCTCTGAGCAGCAGAACGGCAGGGAGAATTATTCCGCTGCAGTCCGATAATGTGCGTACGGAATACATGAGGGACAGGGACCGCATTCTTCACAGCAAGGCTTTCCGAAGACTGAAAGACAAGACGCAGGTTTTTCTTTCTCCGCAGGGTGATCATTACAGAACACGACTGGTACATACACTTGAGGTCTCGCAGCTTTCCAGAACTGTCGCCAAGGCACTGAAGCTGAATGAAGATCTGGTCGAAGCAATTGCACTGGCTCATGACCTGGGCCATACGCCATTCGGACATGCCGGGGAAAGAGCGCTGAATATGCTTTCACCATACGGATTCCGTCATTATGAACAGAGTGTGCGTGTCGTGGAGAAACTCGAAAACGGAGGAAAGGGTCTGAATCTGACATGGGAGGTGCGCGATGGAATCCTGAATCATCAGATGGAACTGATGCCTGCAACGCTGGAAGGGCGGATCGTCAGACTTTGTGACAAAATCGCTTACATTCACCATGACATGGATGATGCAGAAAGGGCGGGCATCATTGACGAGAGCATGATCCCGGATCATCTTCACCGCATTCTCGGCAATACTCATAAGGAACGTCTGAACACTTTGATCATGGATATGATTTTTCAGAGTGACGGGAAACCGGAAATCCTTCAGTCTCCGGAGATCCGGGATGCCATGATGGAGATCCGGAAACTTATGTTCCGGATCGTTTATACTGATTCTATCGCAAAAGTCGAAGAGGTGAAAGTCACCCGTATGCTGGAGCAAATGTATCACTATTATATGGACCATCCGGAGGATATGACAGACGAGTTCCGGATGCTTCTGAGCGAAGGAGAGCCGAAAGAGCGTGTTATCTGCGATTATATTTCCGGTATGACGGATCAGTACTGCATTCACTGTTATAACAGACTTTTCGTTCCGAAATCATGGGATATCTTCTGAACGGGAGGCAGCATGAGATATTCAGATGAGATCATAGAGGAAGTACGTGACCGGACAGATATCGTAGATCTGATCTCAGGATACGTAAAACTGCAGAGAAAGGGAAGTTCTTTCTTTGGTCTGTGTCCCTTTCATAATGAAAAAACCGGCTCGTTTTCTGTGAGTCCGAACAAGCAGATGTATTACTGTTTTGGATGCGGTGCAGGGGGCAATGCCTATACCTTTCTGATGCAGTATGAGAATTATTCTTTTCAGGAAGCAATACAGTTTCTGGCTGATCGTGCCGGGATACGCCTGCCGGAAGAAGACCATTCCAAAGAGGCAAAGGAAAGGGCAGACCGCAGGGCGGTTCTGCTGCAGATCCAGAAGGAGACGGCCGAATACTATGTTCATAAACTGCTTTCGCCTGCGGGAACAGCTGCACTGCAGTATCTGCACAGTCGGGATCTGACAGATCTGACGATCCGGCGCTTTGGTCTGGGGTATTCTGATAAATACAGCAATGACCTTTACAGATATCTGAAAGAGAAACAGTACGCTGATGAGATCCTCCGGGATTCGGGCTTATTCCATTATGATGAAAAGCATGGATTTTCCGATAAATTCTGGAATCGCGTCATGTTTCCGATCATGGACGCAAACAGCCGGGTCATCGGATTTGGCGGGCGCGTTATGGGAGATGCGAAACCCAAATATCTGAATTCTCCCGAAACCGTGATCTTTGACAAAAGCCGTAATCTCTATGGCCTTCATGTGGCGAGAAGGACAAAAGAGCGTCAGATGATCATCTGCGAGGGATATATGGATGTCATCGCCATGCATCAGGCTGGCTTTACCAATGCCGTAGCGTCTCTCGGAACAGCTCTGACAGAGCAGCAATGTTCACTGCTGGCGCGTTTTACAAAAGAAGTTCTTGTCATATATGACATGGATGACGCCGGTATACGAGCAGCGAGAAGAGGTATACCTCTTCTGAAAAATGCCGGGATCTCGGCTCGTGTCGTTGATCTTCGGCCGCATAAGGATCCGGATGAATTTATCCGCGCTGAGGGAAAAGAGGCGTTTCAGGAAAGACTGGATAAGGCAGAAAACGGTTTTCTTTTCCTTGTCCGCTTGGATGAGAGAGATTACGATCTGGAGGATCCGGGAGGAAAAACGGCGTTTCTTCATCATCTTGCGGGCATGCTTCTGGAAATACCGGATGAAATAGAACGCAGTACATATCTGGATACATGTGCCAGACTGTACAGGACGGATCCGGAAATGATCAGGAAGGAAGTGGGCAGACGTTCTCTGCAGGGAACCGGCAGACGTATACCGGATACGCCGAGATCTCTCAGACTGAGGCGGGATCCTGCAGACCGGCGTCAGACAGACAAAGGGCAGAAACTCATGCTGACATGGCTGGTAAATTATCCGGAACTGATCCATACACTCAGTGATGTTCTGAGACCGGAGGATTTTACGAACCCTCTGTGCAGGGAAGTGGCAGAAAAACTCTGGAAACAGGCCGGGAACGGAGGGATCAATCCCGCAGCCATACTGGATATGTTCCCGGATGAAGAAGATCAGGCAGAAGTGGCCTCCATGTTTCATACGGAATTGAAGTTCGAAAAATCAGGGGATAAAAAGATTGCATTTTTTGATGTTTTGTGCCGGATGAAACGCGAAGGACTTGAACTCCGTTCGGCTGCCCTGGATCCGGCCGACCTTAACGGGTTCACTGCTCTGGCAGAAGAGAGAAGGAAACTGGAAGCCATGCAGAGATCCGGACCCCCGGCAGACTGGTTCCCGGAGGGTGCAGAAGAAAAAATGTAAAAGCAGACGGACTGCGGACAGTGAGGCAGTTAATCATAAAAAAGGAGTATATATGGCAGAAGGAAAAACACCTAAAACAACTGAAAAAGAGACAAAGAAAACGGAAACGGTAAAAACTGAAGAAAAGAGCAAAAAAAAGAAAACGGCAAAGAAAAGTAATTCTGCAAAAGCGGTTTCAGATGCAGCAGCTGAGGAAAGAAAAAAGGAAAAATCAGCTGCTGACGGATCCGCCGAGCAGGAACTGGATGTCGCAAAGCTGATGGAATTGGCAAAACCTCTGATCGAAACGGCAAAAAAGAAAAAGAATGCGCTGGAATATCAGGAAGTTGTGGATCAGCTGCAGGGACAAAACCTGAGTGAACGTGAAATGAAGGTGATCGAAGCCTATCTTGAACAGCAGGATATCGATATCCTTCGTATACGTCCTGATGCAGAAGAGCCTGATGATGAAGTGCTGCTGATCACCGAAGAGGATCTTCCGGAAGAAGATGAGCCTGATGTAGAGAACATCGACCTGACGGTTCCTGAAGGAGTCAGCATTGAAGATCCGGTCCGCATGTATCTGAAGGAGATCGGTAAAGTACCGCTGTTGACAGCAGAAGAAGAGATCGAGCTTGCCCAGAAAATGGAGGCCGGGGACGAAGAAGCAAAAAAACGTCTGGCAGAAGCAAATCTGCGGCTTGTTGTTTCAATCGCAAAAAGATATGTCGGACGCGGAATGCTTTTTCTGGATCTGATCCAGGAGGGAAACCTGGGGCTTATCAAGGCTGTCGAAAAGTTTGATTACCGCAAGGGATATAAGTTCTCCACGTATGCGACCTGGTGGATCCGCCAGGCTATCACACGGGCCATTGCAGATCAGGCCAGGACGATCCGGATTCCGGTACATATGGTCGAGACGATCAACAAACTTATCCGGATCTCGCGTCAGCTGCTGCAGGAACTCGGCAGAGAACCCACACCGGAAGAGATTGCCGAAGAAATGAACATGTCCGTGGAACGCGTGAGGGAAATCCTGAAAATATCTCAGGAGCCGGTTTCTCTGGAGACTCCGATCGGTGAAGAAGAGGACAGTCATCTCGGAGACTTTATACAGGATGATAATGTTCCTGTCCCGGCGGATGCGGCAGCATTTACGATGCTGAAAGAACAGCTTGAAGAGGTACTGGACACCCTGACGGAACGTGAACAGAAAGTTCTCAGACTGAGATTCGGGCTGGATGACGGCCGGGCCCGTACGCTGGAAGAGGTCGGAAAAGAATTTAATGTTACCAGGGAGCGTATCCGCCAGATTGAAGCGAAAGCTTTGCGCAAACTGCGCCATCCGAGCCGCAGCCGCAAACTGAAAGATTATCTCGATTGAGCATGGGAGTGAAAACAGTCAGGCTGTCGCCGAGACTGGAAAGCATTGCGGCGCTGGTAACTCCCGGAAATCGTGTAGCCGATATCGGGACTGATCATGCCTATCTGCCGGTTTTTCTGTGCCAGAAGGAGATCATCCCGTCGGCAGTTGCATCCGATCTCCGGACGGGTCCGCTGGAGGCTGCAGCTTTCCATATACGCCAGGCAGGTCTCGAGGACCGTATCGAGACAAGGCTTTCAGACGGGCTGGCAGACTTTTGCGACGGCGAAGCAGAGACCCTTATACTTGCCGGAATGGGCGGAAAACTGATCTGCCGGATCCTGGGACAGAAGCCTGAACTTGTAAAACACTTCCGGGAGATCCTGCTGCAGCCACAGTCGGATGTGGGGGAAGTCAGACGTTTTTTGACGCGGCACGCGTTCCGCATTGAAAATGAGACCTGTACAGAGGATGAGGGAAAGTTTTATCCGGTGATCCGTTCTGTGCCGTCCTCTGAACAGACAGAAAACGGGGACGGAGGATACGGTTCTCCTGTGGTTTCTGTGCCGCATGGAGAACTGACGGATGCGGAACTTGAATTCGGCCCATGTCTTTTAGAAAGTAAAAACCCGCTGTTGAAGAGCTGGCTGACCCGCAGACTGATCAGGACAGAAACAATTCTTACAGATCTGTGCGGCCGGAAAAGTGAATCGTCAGCACGGAGATATGAAGAACTTAAGGAGGAGGAGCAGCTTCTGAAAACTGCACTGGCATTTTATGAGATGTGACGATATCCTGAAGAAAATCGAAGAAGAGTATCCACTGAATTGTGCGGAAGAATGGGACAACCCGGGTCTGCTTGTCGGACGCCGCAACCGGGAGGTACGGCGTATACTGGTAGCTCTCGATGCCACAGAGGATACGATCCGTGAAGCGATTGATGCGGAGGCAGATCTTCTGATCACACATCATCCGCTTTTGTTTCACAGTATCAGAGAGGTCAATGACGATACTTTTATCGGCAGAAGGATCCTGACTCTGATCGAACATGAGATCAGTTATTATGCTGTGCATACTAATTTTGATGTGCTCGGAATGGCGCATATCAACGAGAAACAGCTGGATCTGCAGGATACCCATGTACTTGAGATGACAAGGGAGATTGACGGTATCGTAGAGGGGATCGGCCGGGTGGGCTTTCTGCCTGAACCGATGACACTGACAGATCTGGCGGAGTATGTGCGCTCGCGCATGGGGCTTGAAGCCGTCCGCTGTTACGGACCTGAGCAGAAAGAGGGAGCGGAAGAAACAGTTATAAGCCGTGTCGCCGTTTGCGGAGGTTCCGGAAAGAGTATGATCGATCCGGCGGTTGAGGAAAAAGCACAGGTACTGATAACCGGTGATATCGACTATCATTCGGCAATTGATGCTTTGGCCCAGGGACTCTGCATTATCGATGCAGGGCATTATGGTACGGAGTATGCATTTATCTCTTACATGAAAAAGAAACTGGAAAAATTGTTTCCGGAACTGATCGTCACAGGAGCCAGGATACGGCAGCCATATCAGGTCATTTCCTGACACAGTAATAGAAAGGAGACAGATGATGTCAGATGCAATGTTCAAAGTAACGGTAGGAAGTAAGACGGGAACATATCCTGCCGGTACACCCTACGGCGAGATCCTTGCAGAGCTTTCGCCGGAAACTCTCAGTGATACCATGCTGATCCTTTCGAACGGGAATCTCCGGGAACTGCACAAACCGCTGCTGGAAGACTGTGTGATAGAATGTGTGCTGCGGGACAGTGAGATCGGAAGAGAAACATATAAGCGAAGTCTGAATTATCTGTTTCTGAAGGCTCTGCGGGATGTGACCGGACAGGATATACACATTCGTGCAGTCTTAAGTTTTGCCAACAGCAACGGACTGTATTATGCGGTCAAAGGAAAGGAAGTGGATACGGCACTGGCAGACGCCGTGCGCGGGAGAATGAAGATGCTGGTAGGCGAACGCCTTCCGATCATGAAAGATAAAGTGAAGACAGCTAATGCCGGAATGATGTTTGAAAAGCAGGGTATGTCGGACAAAAAAGACTTGTTCCGTTTCCGGCGTGGATCGCTTGTAAATATTTACCGCCTGGAAGATTACTGTGACTATTGTTACGGATTTATGGTCTGGCATACGGGGTATCTGGAATACTTCGATGTTGCCGCTTATGAGGGCGGTCTCGTTCTGGTTCTGCCGGAAGCTGCCGACGGAAAGACCATGAGGTCTTTTGCACCGTATCCGAAGGTATTCAGTGTGCAGCAGCTTTCCGAAAAATGGGGAGACCGCCAGGGGATCAATACAGTGGCGGATCTGAATCGTGCTGTAACAGAACAGCAGTTCAGCCAGCAGATGCTTGTCACAGAAGCACTTCAGGAGAGCAGGATCTCAGAAATTGCTTCAGATATTCAAAAACGGGGCAATGTTAAGTTTGTCATGATCGCGGGTCCTTCCTCTTCCGGGAAAACGACTTTCTCAAGGCGTCTTTCTATTCAGCTCATGGCGCGCGGAATGACTCCGCACCCGCTCAGCCTGGATGATTTCTACAGAGACCGTACAGAATGCCCCAGAGATGAAAACGGCGAATACGATTTTGAATGCCTGGAAGCGCTGGACGTTGACCTGATCATGCAGACACTGGCAGACCTGCAGCAGGGTAAACGGGTTGAAATTCCATCTTTTAATTTTCTGACAGGATCCCCTGAATTCAAGGGGAATTATCTGCAGCTGCACGATGAAGATATCATGGTGATCGAAGGGATACACGGACTGAATCCGAAACTCAGTGCAAAGCTGCCTGACGGGTCGGTCTACCGGATCTATATCAGTGCGCTGACAACACTGAATATTGATGAGCATAACTATATACCTACTACTGATGCCAGACTGCTGAGAAGGATCGTGAGAGATTACTATCACAGAGGCACCTCCGCCTGCGAAACAATAGAACGGTGGACTTCCGTGCGGAGCGGTGAGGAAAAGTATATTTTCACAAATCAGGAAAATGCTGATGATATGTTCAATTCTTCTCTTCTGTATGAATTGTCCATATTAAAAGTATATGCTGAACCGCTGCTGTATCAGGTGCCGAGAGAAAAAACGGCTTATCTGGAAGCTAACCGGCTTCTGAAATTCCTGGATTATTTTCTCGGATATCCCTCGGAAGATGTTCCGAAAAACTCCATACTCAGGGAATTTATCGGCGGCAGCTGTTTTGATGTATGACGCTTGTATGCGTGTATATTGTGATTTATAATAAATAAGTATGCTTTTGCGAGTGGGACATGCGGTCGCGGCCGGAAGGACCGAAAGGGACCGGCTGAGGAAAGTCCGGGCTTCACAGGGCAGGGTGCCGGATAACGTCCG
>CACZSZ010000234.1 GCA_902783945.1 uncultured Lachnospiraceae bacterium | reverse complement strand
TCTACCATTCCCAATGCATTCATGCGGCGCCTCCTCTTATCCTCTGATTTCTATGGCATCTGCCGTGATATCTGTAACGGTTCCCGTTATACTGGCGTGGATTTTTGCTCCGAGTGCTTTTTCGGGAATATCTGCGATCAGCTGTCCCTTCTGAACCTGCTGACCTTTCTGTACAACGGGCGTCGACGGTGCACCGATATGCATCTTCAGCGGGATCTTTACGGTATTCACCGGCAGGATATCCATCTGCATCGGAGCCGCCACGTCGTATTCCGAAATACCCAGACGCGAAATCATACGCGACACAGGAAGTTTTTTGAGTTCCAGTCCGCCGTCGACAGTACCGTACACTTCCTTGCGCGGCTTCACGCCGGAACCCATCAGTCCCTGTTTCAGTGTCTGCATGACTTTGGACGGTTTCAGCCCGAAGTTGCAGGCATAGTATGTGCAGATACCGCAGTCACAGCAGGAGAAGATACCATTGAAGTTTTCTCCCAGCAGATTAAGGCCTGCTGCGACAGAGCGCATCGCCTTATGCGGTTCCACATGAAGCCCCAGCGCGTTGCGCGGGCACATCTGTGTGCACATGGAGCACTGGCAGCACACCGCCTGGACCATTTTAAGGTTCAGTTCTGCGCTCTTCTTCTGGAAGATCGGATGTGTGCGCGGAATTGCCAGAAGTCCGCCGGTCGTCTTGGTGACCGGGAAATCGGCTGTCTGAGACACACGTCCCATACAGGGTCCGCCAATGATAAATGCGCAGTTTTCCACTGCCAGGCCGCCGGCCGCTTTGATCAGTTCTTCGCCGGATGTTCCGATCGGAACCTGCACGGTCACCGGATGATTGACCGCTCCGCCCACCGTCACATATTTATCCGTAACCGGCTTATCTTCCATGGCGCGGCTGATATCTGTCAGCGTACTCACATTGGAGACGACTGCGCCGACATCCAGCGGAAGGCCTCCGGTCGGCACGACACGTTTCATGACAGAATAGACGATCTGCTGTTCATCTCCTGCGGGATACGTGCTCTTCATAATGTGCAGTTCTACTCCCGGCTTGTCCGCGATCACTTTGTTGAGTGCCGCGATCGCTTCGGTGTAATGATCTTTCAGCGCGATCACACCGCGCGGAGCGCCGGTCTGTTCCATCAGTTTTACAACGCCGTCCACGACACGATCCGGATAATACTGCATGATCTGCTGATCCACACGCAGGAGCGGTTCGCATTCCGCTCCGTTCGCGATCACGCATTCCGCTTTGCAGTTTACCTTGACATGTGTCGGGAACCCTGCTCCGCCTTCGCCGACTATGCCGGCCTCGCGAATTTTGGAAATAATGTCCATCACACTACCTCATCTGCTGCCAACAGTTACGTATCATGTATGTTTCTCGAAGATTCTCTTCCCTTCAAGGTCGATGGAGTCAATAACAGCGATAATACTCTGATCGCAGGGCTTGTTTTCCGTGATCGCCGTCTGTCTGGATGAGCTTCCTCCGACGGTCATGACGATCTCGCCTTCTCCGGCATCGACCGTATCGATCGCGACGACCAGACTTCCTTTTTCCTCGAAAGTTTCCAGGTCGATCGGTTTGACCAGCAGAAGCTTGAGCCCGTTTATCTTTTCAGCCTTGGTCGTACTGACGACCGTTCCTTTTACTCTGCATATGTTCATCAGAACACCTCCCCGCTGGTGAATTCCACGCCCAGCTCGCCGGCCTTGTCTTTTGCCAGCGGTGTGATGATGGAATCGATACGGCAAGCAATCTGCCGCTTTCCGGCGTTATAGGCATCGATCACGTCGCGTTCCGTGATCAGCGCACGCGTATTGCCATTCGGATCCGCGACGGCTTCTTTCCGGTAGCATACAAGCGGCACGCCCAGATCCGTCAGTGCTTTCAGTCTGTCGGAAATGCTTTCCTGGAATTTACTCTTTTTGAATCGCGGAAGATCAAAATCAAGGAAAACACTGACTTTTTTATCCCAGAGCTGCGCCCGTACAAAAAGGTATGTAAGGAAATCATCATCCTGTGCATCGGCGATCTTTCCGATCACCTCAAGCGACGGGGCAAGAAGTACCACATTAATGGCATCTGTCAGCATCTTCAGGATCGTATCTCTGCTCTCCTGGTCCGCGCGGATCACCCTCTGCCTGTCAGCCTGGAAATGCTCATTGAAAGCAACAAAAACCAGACTGCCGCCGTAGCTGGTGATCAGTTCTTTTATCGCTTTATCCTGGAAAGGAACAAGCGACGGAACCAGGACGACCGTGCAGGGCTTCTGCGCAGGCTGAGCCTCAGGCACATGGATATCCATGGGCTGCACGCTCTGGGTGCGGCGCAGCACCTCCGCCGTGATCTGATTCAGTAAATTGATGAGTTCTTTTTCGTTCATAGATGTAATTCTATTTATGGAATAAAATACTTATACGTAACCTTCTGCTCCGCCGGCTCATTATTCTGACGTGATGATTTCCAGAATATCGTTGTTCTTAAGCTTTGCGGCATTGGCTTCGTCCACGTCGAGATGAACCTCCAGCTCATGCCCGTCGCCGCAGCGGACAACGACATTCTCAAAAATAAGAGCACGTTCGCCCGGAACGGAAAGGCCGACCGTCTGTCCGTTGTGCAGTCCATATACTTCAGCCTCCCTGGCGGACATATGCAGATGCCTTGCCGCCACGATCACGCCTTCCGGCACCGTAATCTGACCGGCAGGTCCGATGATCGTTGCTCCGGGGGTATCTGCCAGCTTGCCTGACATGCGTATGGAAGGCTTCACGCCGAGCGCAAACGAATCGGTGATTGAAATCTCGATCTGCGTCTGTCCGCGCACAGGTCCGAGAACACGCATTTTTTCAATTTTCCCTTTGGGACCCACGACCGTAACGGTTTCCTTTGATGCAAACTGCTCGGGCTGTGAGAGCGGTTTGATCGGCGTGAGCTGATATCCCGGCCCGAACAGGGCTGCAAGATCTTCTTTTGATAAATGGACGTGTCTGTTTGAAATGCCGACCGGTGCATAGCGCATTCCGGTCTCCTGTCTGACGGCCATCAGAACCGATGTCCGAACCAACCACTCTAAATGCTGCTGATCCATAGATGATTCTCCCATTAAGACACAATGACTCTTATTAGGAGTTTACCACTGTCTTGGTATCCTGTCAACGCAAAGTCAACATTTGTTTCTCGATTTGCACAAATGTTCCTGCCCGCATAAAAATGTATTTTTGTAAGAACAAAGATCACAGAATGAGCCGGTCGATCGCCTCCGCCACACCGTCCTCATCATTCGAGGCGACCGTACAGTCTGCCACCGCCTTTACCTCCGGAAGCGCATTTCCCACAGCCACGCCTGTACCGGCAAACTGCAGCATGGAAATGTCATTTCCGGAATCACCGCAGGCGACCACTTCCTCCGGAAGGATCCCCAGATATCCGCACAGCCAGGACAATGATGTGGCTTTATCTATCCCCGGCGGTGTAACTTCCAGAAAATGCGGCTCCGAAAAGAATACCCAGGCATCCCCGTCCAGTTCCTCTTCGAGATCCTTTTTTATCTTCAGAAGATCTTCGTGCGAAGCGGTGATCACCAGCTTGTGCGTCTCTATTTTTGCCTTGATCAATGCCTCTTCCAGGCAATCCACATATATGAGCGGACGTGCACAGTTGTATACTTCCTTCTGCAGCCATTCCCCCTCCGGGTTTTCTGTCAGGATCCCCACACTGTTATAGGAAAAGGCATCCACTCCATTGTCTCTCGCGAAAACAGAAGCACGCGTGATCGTATCCGGATCCAGCGTTGTGCTCTTCAGAGATTTTTCCCGCCCGTCCCGGAATTCCACAATATGTGAACCGTTGCAGGCCATCATAAAGCCTCCGATCCGTTTCAGTTCCAGACGTTCAATGACAGTCTGCTGGCCGATCTCCGGTCTTCCGGACGCCAGCACGATATGCACCCCTTCCCCGGCAGCGCGGTGTACATATTCTTTGTTCTTATCCGAAATCTCCTTGCGGCTGTTTGTCAGCGTACCGTCAAGATCCATAGCCAGCATACGATAGGGCATTTCTCACTTCCTCCCGGGTCACCTGTTTTTTGTTGCATGTTACCATCATTTTTATTCAACCGCAAGGCAGAAATCATCAATAATAGATTGCCGAAAAAGCCTGGATATCGTATAATAATAATGCATTTTAATAAACTCTATTCTTTTGTTTTATAAAACCGATTATCTTATCTGTTTCCCGCAACTTATGTCTCATTTTTAATTAATTAACAGGAGGTAAAAGATGAACAACATTCCCAAAATCAAAATCGGCCTTGTCGGAGTCAGCCGTGACTGCTTCCCGGCAGAACTGACGATCAGCCGCCGCAAAGCACTTGCCGATGCCTATGCGGCAAAATATGATGCGGCAGACATCTATGAGTGTCCTGTCACCATAATCGAGAGCGAGATCGATATGATGAACGCCCTCGAAGACATCAAAAAAGCCGGCTGCAATGCTCTCTGCGTGTATCTCGGAAATTTCGGCCCGGAAATCTCCGAAACACTTCTCGCCAAATATTATGACGGCCCGAAAATGTTCTGTGCTGCTGCAGAGGAAACACAGGATAATCTGGTTGGCGGACGCGGCGATGCGTACTGCGGCATGCTGAATGCCAGTTATAATCTTGCACTCCGCAACGTCAAAGCGTATATTCCGGAAAACCCGGTCGGCGACGCGGAGGACTGCGCTGACATGATCCATGATTTCCTGCCGGTCGCCCGCGCCTTAGTCGGACTGGCCAATCTGAAGATCATCTCCTTCGGCCCGCGTCCGATGAACTTCCTGGCCTGCAACGCGCCGATCAAACAGCTGTATAATCTCGGTGTGGAAATCGAGGAAAATTCCGAACTCGATCTTTTTGAATCCTTCAATAAGCACGCGGATGATCCCCGTATCCCGGATGTCGTCGCCGATATGGAAAAGGAGCTCGGCACCGGCAACAAGAGACCGCAGATCCTTCCCAAGCTTGCTCAGTATGAACTCACGCTGAAAGACTGGGCTGAAGAGCACCGCGGCTGCCGCCAGTATGTGGCGCTCACGACAAAATGCTGGCCTGCATTCCAGACACAGTTCGGCTTTGTGCCCTGCTATGTGAACAGCCGTCTGACCGGACAGGGATATCCGGTATCCTGCGAAGTGGATATCTACGGCACGCTGTCGGAATTCATCGGAACTGCCGTTTCCGACGATGTTGTTACGCTTCTTGATATCAACAACACTGTTCCGAAAGATATGTTCAAGGAGTCGATCGAAGGAAAATTCGGATACAATTTCAATGATGTCTTCATGGGCTTCCATTGCGGAAATACCTGTTCTTCGAAGCTGGCTTTCCACGAAATGAAATATCAGCTGATCATGGCCCGCGCCCTTCCGATCGAAGTGACGAACGGCACGCTCGAAGGCGACATCATTCCCGGCGACATCACTTTCTATCGCCTGCAGAGCACTGCCGACGGCAAGCTGCGCGCTTACGTTGCAGAAGGCGAAGTTCTTCCGGTTGCGACCCGTTCCTTCGGCGGTATCGGTGTATTCGCCATAGACGAGATGGATCGTTTCTACCGTCACGTACTCATCGAGAAAAACTATCCGCATCATGGCGCTGTGGCATTCGGACATCACGGCAAGTCTCTCTTCGAAGTATTCAAATACATCGGCGTGCCGCTGGATGAGATCGGATACAATCAGCCGGCAGGCGTCCGCTATCCTTCCGAAAATCCCTGGAGATAACATTCTCCGGTTTCTGCGGACATCAAAACCCGGACAGGTCTTTTACAGGCCGGTCCGGGTCTTCTGTATTCTTTTACATCCACCCTTCCGGAACCTCATCCGGAAAAGAAGAAAAAAAGGGGTTGCGTTTTCGGCATGATTCAACTATAATGCAATAGTTCCAACAAATAAGCGCCCTTAGCTCAGTTGGTAGAGCAGTAGACTCTTAATCTATTTGTCCGGGGTTCGAGTCCCCGAGGGCGCACGAAAACAT
>CACZSZ010000233.1 GCA_902783945.1 uncultured Lachnospiraceae bacterium | reverse complement strand
TTAATTAACTACGCTGCATACAAAATCCTTTCAAACCTCAGGATGTGGGAAGTACGCCGCCCGCATCCAAATACAGGATGCGCCATCACACATCCTGCCTCCTCAAAACACCGCCTGTCCGGCGGTGTTTTTACTTGCTATAACAGTAAAACTATGCTAACATATGTTAAAAATTAACGCAGGCCAGTATATGGCCGCAAAAGAAAGGTTGGTAATAGTATGACCATTCGGAAATCTGCCGAAGATTATCTTGAAGCCATGCTTATGATGAAAGAGCTGCATGGCTATATCCGTTCGATCGATCTCGCCGAACATCTTGGCGTCACCAAGCCCAGTGTCAGCTACGCGACCAAACGTCTGCGCGAAAACGGCTATATCACCATGGATCACTCCGGGTTTATCACGTTGTCTGAAACCGGCATGGAGATTGCCGAACGCATCTATACACGCCACAAAGTATTGACTGAGTTTTTCATCACGCTCGGAGTAGATCCGGAAACAGCCCGTGAAGATGCCTGCAAAGTCGAACACGATCTCAGCGATGATACTTTCCGGCTTCTTACCGAACATGCAAAAGCTCTTTCTGCAGAAAAAGCTTAAACCAGTCTCTCCGAATGTATAAACGGGCCTGCTGCTGCAGGCCCGTTTTGTATATACTGCTCATATTCATTTTCTTCAGTTCTTCCGGACTGATACCATTTGCCTCACTTCTTCAGCTTAGCCTGTACTTTCTCCATAAACTTCCCGTTGTCTATGATAAATCTCTCGTGCTGCCCTTTTCCGACAAGGCCCGTCTCGTCGTATACTTCTGCCTTGAATACCAGTTTTTTCCGGTCTATTTCGATCAGCTCTGTATCACACCGGACTTTCATGCCTATCGGCGTTGCCGCCAGATGCTGGACATCGATCCTTGTTCCGACAGTGCCCTGGCCTTCCTCCAGAAACGGTTCCACACTTTCCGCTGCCGTTCCCTCGATCAGAGCGATCATGCAGGGTGTCGCATAGACAGGAGCCAGCCCGCTGCCCATCTTCGCCGCCGTCAGTTCGTCCGTAACTGTCAGTTCTTTCTCATTTTTCAGTCCTGTATTCATATTCATTCCATTTTACCTTCCTGCTCTTTTTAGCAGACCCACCGCGTGCTTCTCCGTCTTTCAGGGGAATACTTTTTAAATCAACAAAACCGGCAGTTCATTTCCACACAAACCATATGAACAGATATCCTGTCATGACAGCTGCCAGCGTAAATGGAATACCGATCCTGGCAAAATCCTTAAACCCGACTTCATAGCCGTTCTTTTTCAGCATACCGACCGCCGTGATATTGGCAGAAGCGCCGACCGGCGTCAGATTGCCTCCCAGCGTCGCCCCGCACAGCAGCCCGAAATACAGAAGATACGGATCGATCTGCAGCTTTGCCGTGATGCCTGTCAGAACAGGCAGCATGGTTGCCACGTACGGGATATTGTCAATGAAAGCGGAAAATGCCACGGATGCCCAGACGATGATCGTGTAAAGCAGGAACATATTGTTTCCGCCTACACGCGCGATCAGGGAGGCGATATCATCGATCACTCCCACCTCTGTGATCCCGCCGATCACGATAAACAGTCCGGCCAGCAATACCAGTGTCTCAAAATCCACACTCTTCACAGCGTGCAGTGTCTGTGTCTTCGTGCGCGTACGGATCAGATCATGCACAACAGCGATCGCGGCAAACGTGCAGCAGATCAGCCCGTTTGTGATTTCCGGTTTGTTCTTTATAAAGGAAGCCAGGATCAGGGCCACAACAATACCGACCAGCAGCACTGAAGGCACTTTGTCTTCTACTTCTGTCTTCTCATCGGAATGGACCGGCTGCCGGTCTTTCCTGAACAGGATCATCATGATCGGAACTGTCACCAGTGCACCAAGTTCCACGGCAAAGAAAATACCCGGCCTTCCGTGCATCCAGAAGAAATCCAGGAAATCCATATGGGCATAGGCGCCGAGCATGATCGACGTAGTGTCTCCGACCAGTGTGGCCGCCCCCTGTAAATTGGAGGAAACGGCGATGGCAAGGATCATGGGCACCGGAGAGATCTTCAGCTTTTTACAGACCGCCAGGCCGACCGGTGCCACCATCAGAACAGTGGCCACATTGTCGATAAAGGCAGAGATCACACCCGAGAACAGGGACATAAAGATTGTGACCCACATCACATTTTTGGACTTGTTCAGCAGGATATCCGCTATACGGTTCGGCATCTTCGAGGCAATAAAGAAATCAACCAGGATCATCGTACCGCCGATCATCAGGAGGACATTCCAGTTGATCTCCGTGGGTATATTCCTCCAGGGCAGTACACCCGCGATCAGAAAAACGGCTGCCGCGGCCAGCACGATCCAGACCCGTTTGTTCAGGAACCGGGTCATCAGTACATACATAACAATAAATATAATAAGAGCAAAAATTTTCATGAGGACATCATAGCAGGATGCTGTTCTTTCCGCAATAGCTTGACAATGCAAAAAAGTATGTTACAATGAACGCAGAATATTAGCACTCGTTATAATTGAGTGCTACCAACTTGAGAGCAGGCACTCCTGTCCGTAAAGGGCGGAGGTGCATTCGTTATATTGAATTATTTTAAGGAGGAAAGACTATGAACAAGACATCATATATGATCATTCCAGTCTATGATATCGTCGTTCTTCCGGATGTGGATTATCAGCTCGGGACTGCCTCATTCAGTGAAGAAGAGAAAAGCCGTATTAAAATAGACGGAAATAAAGCCATCTTTCTGCCGCTCAAAAACCCGGTTGAAAGAAAAGAGGTAACCGCCGGACATTTTTATCCGTACGGTGTTCTTGCCGACATCCTTGATATCAGCGAGACAAAAATCGGCACGCGCGTCCATGCACACACCCGGCAGAAAGTGGAGATCCGTGATTTTTCGGCCGAAGGTCCGATACTGGAAGCGTCCTATGTCACACACGAGGAAATTCCGGATATCACGGCAAAGGGAGAAAAAGAGCTGCTGGACAGTCTGAAAAAGACAACGATCGAGCTCACCAAACACATTCAGGGCGGAGAACTCGCGATCAACTACATCCGGGAATGCAACTCCATCAACGAATACGGAGCTCTTTTCTGTCAGTTTTATGACATGAGTCCGGAAGAAAAGTATGCCCTGCTGGGCACAGACTCGCTGCGTGAGCGGGGCATGGCCATCCAGGAGGCGCTGATGCGCTTCAAGGGAACCGTTGACATGCAGATGGATATCAACAAGCGCTACAACGATTCCGAGGGCAATTACTACAAGAAGGCCGCCATTCAGAAACAGATCGGTCTTCTGCAGCAGGAACTGGAAGATCTGGATCCGGAGATCACTTCTGTGGAAGAGGATTACCAGGCCCGGATCGAAGCCAGCGGCATGCCGGACGAAGCCAGAAAAGAAGTGGACCGTATTCTGAAGCGGTATCTCAGCGCGCAGCCGAATGATCCGGAACGCAGTTCCATGGAAAACTATCTGGACTTCGTTACTGCTCTGAAATGGAAGGTCGAAAATACACCTAAAATCGATCTGAAAAAAGCACAGAAAGTCCTTGACCGTGATCATTACGGTCTCACCAAGGTCAAAGAGCGTATCCTGCAGCAGCTGGCCGTCATGTCCCTGAAGGACAGGCAGGCCGGTTCGATCCTGCTGCTGGTCGGTGCACCCGGAACGGGTAAGACCAGCATGGGCCGCGGGATTGCCGAGGCACTGGGCAGGGAATACGTCCGCATCAGTCTCGGCGGCATCCGGGATGAAGCTGAGATCCGCGGGCACAGGCGCACTTATGTGGGAGCCATGCCCGGACGTATCATGGACGGGATCAAACGCTCCGGCGCCATGAATCCGGTCGTCGTCCTGGACGAAGTGGACAAGCTTTCCCATGGTTTTGAAGGTGACCCCGCCAGCGCGCTGCTCGAAGTACTTGATCCGGAGCAGAACAATACCTTTACCGACCATTACATGAACGTGCCGTACGATCTGTCCAACGTGTTCTTCATCTGTACAGCCAACACGACCGACACGATCCCGCAGCCTCTCCTTGACCGCATGGAGACCATACAGCTTTCCGGCTATACACCTGTAGACAAGCTGCATATTGCAAAAAAACACCTGCTTCCGCGCGCCATGGAGGATGCAGGCATCACCAAAAAAGATCTGCGGGTCGCCGATGCCGCCCTGAAGAGGATCATCAGCGAATATACGGCAGAGGCAGGTGTCCGAGGGCTGAAAAAACAGCTGGATATCCTGTGCCGCCATGTAGCCGCTGACTTTGTGGAAAACGGAAGAGAACCGATCAGCGTCAAGACCGCAGATATCCCCCGCCTGCTGGGAAATAAGGGCATTCTGCACGATCATATTCTGAAGCGCCCGCCGGCAGGTGTCGTAACCGGGCTTGCCTGGACACAGGCAGGCGGTGAGATCCTGTTTATAGAGACCTCGGCCATGCCCGGAAAGGGCGGCATCATGCTGACCGGTCAGCTCGGCGAAGTCATGAAAGAATCGGCAGAGATCTCCGTCAGTCTGGTGAAATCCCTTTTCGCCGACAAGGCTCAGGATTTCGAGCATACGGATATCCATATCCATGTACCGGCCGGCGCCGTGCCGAAAGACGGACCTTCCGCCGGTGTAACGATGTTTACCGCTCTGGTCTCTCTTGTGACAGGCAAACCTGCCCGGTCCGATCTGGCCATGACCGGTGAGATCTCACTCCGGGGACAGGTTCTTCCGATCGGCGGACTGCCTGAAAAACTGATGGCGGCACAGCGTGCCGGAGTCAGAACAGTCCTGATCCCGAAGGATAATACACGGGATCTGGAAGATGTGCCGGAGGAGACTCTGCAGCACCTGGAGATCATACCGATCGAAACACTGCAGGAAGCCGTACACCATGCACTGGACTATACGCTTCCCGAAAAAGTAAAACCTTTCTCCGGTTCCGACCGGAAACAGGAAGAACTGCCGCACTAAATGCGGCAGTTCTTTTCTTTTTCCGTTCGGATCAGGATTCCTTCATCTCCCCGCATGT
>CACZSZ010000232.1 GCA_902783945.1 uncultured Lachnospiraceae bacterium | reverse complement strand
GGCGGCGCGTCACTCGGATTGAAGAGTAGCCGTGGCTGTTGATCTGCGGCGTAAAGAGTGTATAGAATCCCCAGGTGACGGAAGCCATCAGGATCAGCAAATCGCCGCGCAGGTGAATGCTTGCCGTGCCGTCCTGCAGGCTGATGATCGCGATCCCCGCCATTGCCAGAACAAATCCCAGAAAGAAAAGCGGGTGTATCCCCGTCCTGTCCTTCAAAAACAGCCAGGCGAGCAGCGCCGTGAAAAGCGGCACCGTATTCAGGATGATACTGGAATTCGTCGCAGTCGTGTAAGACATCCCGATATTCTGAAAAAGAAAATAGGCCGTGATACCGAAAAAACCGGCGCAGAAAAAAGGAATCTCATGGCGGAGAAATGACCCGCTGTGAAGTCTGATCCCTCCTTTTTCGCTGTGCGATTCAGCCGGCTGACGGCTGCCCTTCTGCGGGATGAAGCTGAAGAGGACCAGACTGATATAGGCAATGATGATCCGGAAGAAAGTCACATCCATAACGGAAAAAGACCGCAGGACGACTTTTGTGGAAATATACGTCATAGCCCAGACGATGGTCGTAAATAAAGCGGCCAGATGGCCTTTGAGGGTGCTGCTCATGGTACTTGCCTTTTCAAATCAGAAACAGTAACGATCCCGGCTATTATAGCATACAGCTTACCAGTCTGGTCAAATTCACTTCAAACGACTTTCATGGATTACGATCCAGCTCTCCCGGATTCCGGATTACACCTTACGGGCTTACAATTCGACTTGGAGAATGGCATAATGCATTTGATAAAAGAAATATGCAAAATATACTTGACATTATGCGTGCCACAGTGGTATTATGCTATCAGAAACAAACAGAACGGCTGTCAAACAAAAAAGACAGAAATAAAAAGACAGATTTTCTGCCGGAACGGCAGAGCATTGCAGGAGGAAATTGAGATGTATAATTCATACAGAACAGCAGGGTTGGCCGTTGGTATCGCAGTAGGTTTGATTCTGGTCGTGATCATTCTCCGGTTCGTCAACAGAAATAAGAAAGTCGCAACCGAATATGACGAGCGGCAGAAACAGATCCGCGGGGAAGGATATAAGATCGCATTTTATGCTGTGCTGATCTATGAAGCAGTCATGTGTGCACTGGCCCCTCTTTATGACATACTCCCGGTGGAACCATATATGCTGCATGCGCTGGCTATCTTCTTCGGCGTGATCGTTCAGGTGTGCTACTGTATCTGGAAAGGCGCCTACGTCGGACAGAATACCAATCTTCCGCGATTTATTGTCATCATGACGATCATCTCCTTATTCAATCTCTTTATTGCCTTCATGGCATGGAGAAACGGATATCTGATCATCGACGGGAAGATGCAGGCGCAGGGTGTCAATCTGGTCTGCGGACTGATGTTTGCCGTGATCGGACTTGTCGGGCTGATCCGTAAGCTGACTGACCGGGAGGAAGAAGCATGAAAAATCTGAAATTAAAAGCAGCTCGTGCCGGGAAGGATCTCTCCCAGCAGGACCTGGCTGATCTGGTCGGCGTCTCCCGCCAGACGATCAGTGCCATAGAAAAGGGAGACTATAACCCGACGATCAACCTGTGTGTAAAGATCTGCAAGGCACTGGGGAAAACCCTGGATGAACTGTTCTGGGAAGAAGAGTAGCCAGACAGGGATTTTTCCGGTAAGGATCAACGGCTTCTGAAGATCAGCTGTCTTTCAGCAGCGGGATCAGATCCTGCAGCAGAGATTCATGATTGCTCTGCCCGTTGACTATGATCCCAAGAATACACTTCAGGGGAGGATCAAACGGAATCAGATTGACATTGGAAATACGCATAGTTTCAGTGTGGACCCGCGTCAGCAGCGCGGGTCCTCTCTGTGCTTCCGCGCCGACGAGGATGGACTCCGGCCGCCCGCGGAAAATGATATGCGGGTTGGAATTGTGCTTGCGGAAATACAGTTCATAGAGCTGGTGGATGCAGGTGTACTTCTGCATGGCGAGCACTCGGAGATCATCCAGATCCTTCGGTGTCACGAAAGCACGCTCTGCAAGCGGGTGGTTCCTGTGGCAGACCAGCACCATTTCATCTTCTACCAGCGGATAAAACGTGGCATGCTTCAGCAACTGGTTGGGATTGTAATACGTGATGGCAGCGTCATAATCGCCGGTGTTCATCCGGCGGTACATCTCCGGTTCTTCCAGCTCCTCCAGACTGATTTCCAGTTCCCGGCGCGATGTTTCAAACATCTGAATGGGAATATAGAAATTGAAGTGGCCGATGACAGGCAGTGCCAGGAGAGCAAGTTTCTGCCTGCCCGAAAGTGCCAGCTGGCTTGCCACATCTTTCATGTGATTCATTTGTGTCAAAGTGAGCAGAGCATCCTGATGCAGATGCTCGCCGGCTGAAGTCAGATGCGCCTTCCGGAACGAGCGGTCAAACAGCCGCACCCCCAGCTCCTCCTCCAGCTGCATGATCTGCTTGCTGATCGAAGACTGCGAAATATCCAGTGAAAGTGCCGCCTCGCTGAAACTCCCCAGCTCGACAATGGTTGTAAAATAGAGAAGTTGTGTATCCGTCATGATAAAAAATCTCCTTTGGAGCGGCGCCGGCGGTGGAAGGCAGCAAAAGCAAGAAATGTCCAAATCATTCGGTTTCGGAATGAATTATATCATGAATTAAAATTGATTTCCAGAATAGATTCCAGTATGATTTTTATATGATTTAACACGCTGAAAAAGGTGTAACACGTTCTGTATCCACAACACAGCAACAGGAGAAAAATATGGCAGAAGAAAAGAAACCGGTAGAGAGAAATCTGGCGGAGGATTATCTGAAAGCAATCACCGTCGGCGGACTGGATGCGGCCATCGGGGGCAGACGCTATCTGGCTTCCTGCGAGCCGCAGCACATCGAGGTGAAGGATGAGGAGCACATCGTTCATACGGCCTGCCGTGCCTGCATCGCAAACTGCGGCGTCATTGCCCATGTGAAGAACGGGCAGGTCGTCAAGCTGGAAGGGGATCCGGTGGATCCCATGAGCAAGGGCAGGATGTGTGCGAAAGGACTGTCCGGTATCAACGCACTGTACCATCCGAACCGCAACAAATATCCGATGGTGCGCGTCGGAAAGCGCGGCGGTGGACGCTGGAGACGTATAACCTGGGACAAGGCCCTGAATACCGTGGCGGGCATGCTGATGGAAACCCGCGAAAAATACGGCGCCGAGTGCGTCTTCACAACAACAGGCGGCGGCGGAAACCCCGAAGTTCCCTCGGCCGGCCGGTTTGCTCACATCTT
>CACZSZ010000231.1 GCA_902783945.1 uncultured Lachnospiraceae bacterium | reverse complement strand
TCTGTATAATTCGTCAAATATCGCATATAATTCCTGATGAGGTTCTTCTGTCTGCCTTATCTCCTCTCCGAACTCCTGTGCAGAGAAACTACCGTCTGACGGCTGCCACTCCGGCAGATCCCCGCCGTTTCCGTTGGGATCCCCGTATCTGACAAAATTACACAGATACTGCACCATCGCTGCGCTCAGCTTTCGGTCGTTCTCATCGTACAGATCAGAATCTTCCGGAATATTGCCGTACAGATATACTTCTTCCCCGCTGTGCCAGCAGCCGAGACGCCCATTATCTTTCGTAAAGTAATAAAGATACGAGGGGATACTGTTTTCCATTGCCTGCCGTTCCCAGCAATGGTGTCCGTAGGAAAACAGGACCGCTGTATAGATATCAGCCCAGTTCTTCCCGGCTTCTTCGTCTGAAGCCGCCGGCAGCAATCCCAGTATGCGGTCCGCATACGGCTCTTCAAAAGTGTCTCTCACCTTCTGCTCATAATTCTTCAGGCCGGCCTGACTGAACAGAATAAACGGTGCGGACTCTTCACGGTTAAATCCGTGCAGCAGTGCTTCCTCGTTGTGGATCCCTTTGCGGTATGACTCGTACGGCGTCTCTTCCAGCACATATCCGTCGATCGTGATATGGTGATGCGTTTTCATCTCATCCACGATTTTTTCAGCCGGCAGCTCCCGCAGCTCATCCACGGTCGTCACTCCGTATTTTTCCTTTGTTTCCTGTCCCGTTTCCAGTGCTTTATCCATCAGCCGGAAAGAGTGAGCCGGCTTCGGAGCCGTAATGGTGGAGCTCTCTCCGACCGCCCGGCGGAACAATCCCTTTGCCAGCGGAGACGTACACAGCGCCGAGACGCAGGCTGAGCCTGCCGACTCTCCGGCGAGTGTCACATTGCCGGGATCTCCGCCGAATGCCTCGATATTGTCCTGCACCCACTGCAGTGCCATGATCTGGTCCAGCAGTCCATAATTGCCCGTCGTTCCATTCGGGGATTCGGCTGCCAGTTCTTCATCCGCAAAAAAACCGAAGATACCCAGGCGATAGCCCATATTGACGACCAGAACCCCCTGTCTGGCAAGTCCTTCGCCGCTGTAATCCGCATACGAAGGCTGCCCCGTCTGGAGAGAGCCTCCGTGGATATAGACCAGGACCGGCAGCTTTTCTGCTTCTCCCGCCGGTTTCCAGATATTCAGATACAAAGAATCCTCACTGACCGGCTCGCGGAAATTGTCGGAAAGCGAGATCCGGTAGTCGTGAAATCCTATGATCTGCTCCAGCGAATTGTAGATCGGCAGATGCAGGGACTGCATCGACATCGGTGCAAAGTGATCTGCAGCCAACACACCTTCCCACGGTTCAGCCGGCTGCGGCTCCTTCCAGCGCAGTTCCCCGACCGGCGGCTGTGCATAGGGAATGCCGGCATATACTTCAACGTCTCCGTCTTCTGTATATACACCGGTCAGATCACCCTGCTCTGTATGTATGATCTCTGTTGCCTGCGGCTTTGCACAGCGCACGGCCGGCACTGCCCGGAACGGAGGCCAGGATATCCGGAGGATCAGTACAAATACGCCGATCAGGACTATCCAGCTGAGAGCCCGTATTCCGCGCCCTGCCTGCTTCAATCGTTTTATTCTGACAAATACGAACACGACCGTAAGTATACCCGTCAGGATCCATCCTGCCAGCGTATGCTTTCCCAGTTCCAGCAAAATGACTGCTGCAGCAATAAAAAAGACAAGCGGCACCAGATTCAATGAATGCCGGTGCGGCCTGTCTGTCTTTCTTTGATTCATATCAGTTCTTTCTCACCAGCACCGTCGGATTTTCAGCGAATGCCCCGGACTCCGCACCCACAGGCGCCGTCCGGCCACTGTTCGGGAGTTGCACCGTGTCCTTTTCCGGGAAAATCTCCCGATGTCTGCGCATTCAGAATGCCGCCGTCAGCCTCATCACTCTGCATCACTTTGCAGCGTGCTGCCTGCTGATATGCCGCGGCACGTTCCTGTGCCTGCTTTGCCAATTCTTCCGCCCTGTTCACAGTAACCCCTTTCATTTATTCTCTTTGTTCTCTTTATCCCTGCAGCGCCGTCATCATAGCCGGTATAAACTGTTTTTTCCGTGACACGACATCTGGAAGAATAACACTCTCTTCTCCGGCTCCGGTACCGAATGCCTTTTCCACTGTATCCCGTGCGCCGTATCCGCAGAACAATACCTCAGACGACTGTTCCTGTATATTGGTGAGCAGGAAATAGACCTGCTCCAGCTTCAGCTCCTTGAAATGCACCCGCAGATACTCCGCCATTTCACTCCGGATCTCTGCCAGTTCTTCTTCATCCAGAAGACTGATCTGACCGACGCCGAATGCGGTCTTTCCGAAATTGAATCGCTTGAAGTCCTGGAACAGGATTTCCTGCGGTGTCTTCTGCCCCAGATTGCCGCCGGCGCGGAACATCTCTTTGGCATAAGCAACAATATCGGTGATCCCGGCAATACCGGCCAGTTCCACAGCCGCTTTCCGGTCGCGCTCGGTACAGGTGGGCGAATGGAAGATCAGCGTATCTGAAAGAATCGCGGAACACAGCAGTCCGGCAATCTGACGTGTGATCTCCAGGCCCTTTTCCTGATACATTCTGTATATGATCGTCGCTGTGCATCCCACCGGTTCGTTCCGGAACAGGATAGGTTCGATCGTCTCCAGAGAACCGAGCCGATGATGATCAATGATCTCCAGGATCTCTGCCTCTTCCACATGATTAACTGCCTGGGACCGCTCGTTATGATCGACCAGGACCAGTTTTTTTCCGCGGCAGCCGATCAGATTACGCCGGGAGATCGTACCGACGTATTTTTCATTTTCGTCCAGCACAGGAAAATCGCGGTGCCGCATATTTCTCATGATCTCGCGGATGTCGCTGACCTTATCGCCCAGATGAAATCCGACGATACTTCCGGCGGTCATCAGATGCCGCACCGGCAGCGACTGGTTGATCAGACGGGCATTCGTATATGTGTCATGAGGACTGCTGATAATGATACAGTCCTGTTCCTCCGCCAGCCGGATGATCAGATCGCTGATTTTTGCATCCAGACCTACTACGATACCGGTGACCTTCTGCTCCATGGCCACGATCATGTCCTCCGGCCTGTTCCCCATGATCACCAGGTCTTTTTCCCGGATGTAACTGCCCATGGTAACCGGGTCAAAGGAACCGACGACCACCCGGCCTTCTGTAAAATGCGCCTTGCCGTTTCCGACGACGATCGTTCCGTCCAGCGTCTCCGCAATGCTGGCGAAACTGGTATTTGCCTGAGAAAGAATATCACTGTCGTGAATGTCCATGTATGACTTGGCAATATCGCTGACCGTGATCAGTCCTTCCAGTGATCCGTCATCTTTTACGATCGGCATCGTGATCACATTCTGCTTGCCCATCATGTTCCACGCCTGCTTGACGGACATCTCATGATCGATGCCCGGGATCCTGTGGATCTCAATCTCTTTGACTTCTGTGGCCGCATCCGTGAACAGTACCGGTTCCGGTGCATCGAAGTGCTGCAGTACAAACTGCGTCTCTTCGTTGATTTCTCCGCACCGGCAGGCAACTGCCTCGTTTTCACCCGTCTGCCGTTTCAGCTCCGCATAGGCAATTGCTGAACAGATTGAGTCCGTATCCGGATTTTTGTGGCCTGTAATATAGATTCTGTCCCGGGATTTCATGCGTATGTCGCCTCCAGCAGTTTCTGTTTCAGCTGATTCTCGATACCTGCAAGCTCCGCCTGTGCCGCCTGTCGCTTTTCCTTGCCTTCCTTCTGGATCGCCATCACTTCATCCAGTGTACTGATCAGTGATTCATTCGTATGTTTGAGTGTCTCAATATCCACGATGCCCCGTTCCGCCTCTTTCGCACCGTTTACCGTTGCCATTTTCAGAGCGTCGGCATTTTTCTTCAGAAGCATATTGGTCGTATCGTTGACTTCGCGCTCCGCCCGTGCAGCCTGCGACGCATGCTCGATCCCGATCGCAATGACCATCTGGTTCTTCCAGAGCGGAATAGTGTTGACGATCGTGGACTGGATCTTTTCCGCCATCATGGCATCGGATGTCTGTACCATGCGGATCTGCGGCGCTGTCTGCAGCGCGATGGTACGGGTCAGTTCCAGGTCGTAGATTTTCTTCTCAAAACGGTCGCACTGGGCAGCAAGATCCTTTGCTTTCTGCGCATCCTCGACCAGGCCGCTGGCCTCCGCCTGATCCTGAAGTTCCTTCAGTTCCGTCGAACGGACCTCTTCCAGCTTCTTTTTCCCGGCCAGAATATACATCGTAAGTTCTTTGAAATAAGCCAGGTTCAGTTCATACATCTTATCGAGCACATCCATATCTTTCAGGAGTGTGATCTGATGCCGCTCCAGCTCTCTCGAGATCTCCGTAACATTCGTTTCTACTTTGGCGTATTTTGTTTTCATTGCCTCCATTCTGTCGGCATTCTTCTTGAACAGGGCTTTAAACCCTTTACTGTTCTCTTCCACGTCAAAGCTTTTCAGCTCTGTGACCAGTGATGTGATCATATCGCCCACTTCACCCATATCCTTGGTGCGGACATTGCCGATGGCCCGCTCGGAAAAGTCCGCCATCTTTTTCTGTGTACCCGCTCCATAGTTCATAACGGCCTGAGTGTTCGTCACATCGATCTGTTCCGCAAAGCGGTCCACCATCTCCTGCTCTTCCGGTGTGAGATGCACTTCTTCGGGAACCTCCGGCTGCTGTACGACGACCACCGGTTTGGCAGCCTCTTTTTCCTCTGTTCCGCCGAATGTCAGTACCGGCGCTGCCGGGATCTGTACTTCCACATCCTCAAAACGTTCTTCCATTTTTCGTTCCTTTCCCGGGCTGGGCCCGATCCTTTTTATTCATATCCGTCCGGAAGTCTGTCAGGGAAACTGCTTCTTTTCTGTTTCTTCCCCTGCAGATGCCGTATAAACCGGCACCGGTTCCTTTTCTTTCATTTTCCCCGGATCAAACCCGCCGCCGAACAGCGGTTCCTTTTTTGTGAGCCCGTCCTGTGCCAGCATCGTCTTCATGACCGAAATATCTGAAGAGATATCCCAGGCCATGTTTTCAAACATACTGTTCAGCAGATTCTCAAAAGCGTCGTTGATCACATCCATCGCGTCGTCGATTTCCTGTTTTGTCTTCGTGATATTACTGCCGTTTACCGGCTGTCTGTCCAGTTCCACGTAGGCATCCAGCAGTTTTTCTGTCGTCGGAAGATAATAATCCATGAACCGGCGAAGTCCCGCCGCCGACTCCGGCTGCTTTTTCACCTGCTCAAAAATGCGGTGCATGATCTCTTCCAGCCGGTACAGTTTAGCAGACATTTCCTCTGTGTCCAGGATCATGTCATTGATATCCCGAACCTTCCGGATGTATGCATTTCCGCGCTCAAGGATGTCCCTCACTTCCCGTGTTTCCCGCGGTTCGAACTGCCTTTTCTTACGTTCCTCTTCCGCCGCTTTCTTCTGTGCGGCTTCTTCTTCAGCCCGCTGCAAACGGCTGTCCTCCGCCTGCCTGTACAGGCTGTAAGCCCTGTCTGTCAGAATGAGGGTCTTCTGCTGTGAATCCATTTTTGCCTGAGGCAGATACCCTTTTTGCATCATTTTCCTCAGATCTTTCCGCACCTCTTTTTCCGACTTTCCGGTCTGTGCCGCGAGTGCAGGGATATCAATATATTCCGCATCGCCCAGCTGTCTGCCGTAAGAATAATACCGGTCGATCAGTTTGCTGCCGCTGATACCGCTGTGCAGCAGCCATCCGGCTCCTGCCGTCAGAAACCCGAAAATGATCGTACCCGCCAGCATGGCTCCTCCGCCCCTGGTGATCAGTTCTGCCAGACAGATAATGGCAGGGATTCCAAGGAAAAACAATCCGAGTCCGCCGAAAACTGTCCTCACCGTCGTCCCGGCTTTTCCCACTCTTCTGAGAAGAAAATTGGATTTTCTTCCCGTGACCTGCCGATACCCATAACTGTATCCGGCTCCCGGTGCAGCCTGAGGCTGCCCCTGCCGCCCGGCAGTGTTCCATCCGCGGCCAGGATTCCCGGTCTGCTGCGTACCGTAAACATGCCCGGACGGGGCTTTGTCCTGCATCTGCTGTCCGTTTGATGATGCTTTGCCCTTTGGTCGCTCTCCGGCTCTGCCGGCATTCCCGTCCTGCTGGCTGACCGTCTGTGCAGCCTCCCTGACCCGGCTGCGGATCTTATCTCCCAGATCACTGTACTGATTTGAATTGACTGCCTCCATGACATCTTCCAGAATGTCATTTCCGGCACGCAGAAGCTCATCTATATTCATCACGTTCTCCGCTGTTTTCTGTCTCTGCCATTTTCCGGATTTTAATATCACATAAACTGAAGCACTCGTTCTTTTTCAGTCCCTGATGAAAAGTGTAATATATTAAATCTGTAAATTCAATAGCCGTAAAACTGTCCATGCTGAAAGATTGACCAAATTATTCTTTTGTTCTATCCTTAGATAACATAGATTAATAAAAAAGCGAAATAGAAGGATCACCTGCTTCTTTTCAAGTGAGGACATTTCTGAAAATGGACAACATATTAAGAACACAATTCAAATCGGCCGGCCGGAAAACTTTCCGCAAAAATTATCTGCTTCTGGTCATCCTGTGCCTGGCACTTTCGTTATTCGGTACGGAAGGAGGAATTTCCGTCTTATTTCTGAACATCGAAGAAATGGACGCAGACCAATCTTCCACGATCCTGAACGCTGATAACGTATACGACGATATTATCAAGGGGGATTTTGCAAAAGGAACAGAGACCTCCGAAAAAATCCTTGAAAACATCCGTATTTCCTCGAAAGGAAACCAGGTCCTTGGCCGAACGCACGGTGTGCTGGCAGGTCTTGTCAATTCCATTGCTTCGGGAAAACTTATTCTGCAGATTGCCCACACTCTCCGGGAATTAACCGAGACCGATGAGGGTGCTGCTCTTCTCTTCTGGTCCCTGCATATACTGCTCTTCGTTCTGATCTGGATCTTCCTGCGCAATGTGTATACGTCCATCCTGCTCCGCACGTTTCTGGAGCTCCGCATCTATGAGAAATACCCCCCGGGAGATCTTCTGCATTTCGCCGAAGTGCGCAGCTGGATCAAAGCTTCCCTGACCCTGTTTATTTCGCATGTTTTTTTCTGTCTCTGGTCCCTGACGATCGTGGGAGGCTTTATCAAATATTATTCTTACTATGCCGTTCCGTATATCGTCGCTGAAAACCCGGGGATAAAACCACTGGAAGCCATCACACTCTCCCGCCGGATAATGAACGGTCACAAAAAGGAAGCATTCCTGTTTGATCTCTCGTATATCGGCTGGATCGCGCTGGGCTTTTTGACACTTGGGATCTCCGATCTGTTCTACGGTCTTCCCTACCGCATTGCCGGCCGCTGCGAATACTATGTCTGGCTGCGGTCTCAGGCCAAACAGCAGGCAGTCCCCCTCTCCGAAAAGCTGGATGACACTTATCTGTTTGAAAAAGCAGATAAACTCACTCTGTACGATACATATTTTGACGTCGTCGACCGTCAGGTATATGTTCATGAGAACAAGCTCACACTTTCCAGAGCCAGAGCAGTCGCCGCCGAATGGTTCGGTCTCTGGATCGGTACGCTGGACCAGAAGAAGACCTATGAGGAAGTGGAAGGGGTCCGGTATCAGATTTCCAAAGACACTCTGCGCAGGGACGGCCTGGCTTATCCTTCCCGCCTGAATCCGCGGTACCGCAAGGCAAAATTCCATCTGAAAACGCCGTTTTCCTTCCTCCGTACCTATTCTGTATGGACACTGATCCTGCTGTTTATCCTGTTCTCGGCCATTGGCTGGGGATGGGAAGTATCCCTGCATTTCATGAACGGAGAAGGTTTTGTCAACCGCGGTATGCTGCACGGTCCGTGGATCCCGATTTACGGGTCCGGCGGGATCATCGCCCTGATGCTCTGCAGCCGTTTCCGCAAAAACCCTGTCCAGGAGTTTTTCTTTTCCGTTGCTCTTTGCGGCGCGATCGAATACCTGGGCGCATATGCACTGGAAACGCTCTACCATCAGCGCTGGTGGTCTTATGAAGGAAATTTTCTGAATCTGCACGGCCGGATCTGTGCGGAAGGTCTGATCGTTTTCGGTATTGCCTGTATGCTGGTCGTCTACCTGATCGCACCGCTGTTTGACTTTGCTCTGTCACATCTGAAAAAAACGATCCTGATCTCTGCCGCCGTTATTCTGATCGGAATATTTGCCGCGGACCTGATATACTCATCCGCCCATCCGAACATGGTCAAAGGTGCGATCGTAGCACAGGACAATGACGTTCAGGCAGAAAGCAGTACCAGTACCAGCACCGGCAGCACAGACAACTCCGCATACTCATCGGCTGCCTGACAAGGAATGTGACATCATGACTCTGCTCAGCAAATGCATTCTGGCAGGATACATCATCCTGCATATCTTTTTTATCGTCCATCTGGACCGTCATCTGAAAGTAAATTTCCGGAATCATTCCGGATATCGCAGAAAGGCGCGCTGGTTCTGGGTTCTGCCATATGCAGCCTCCGCTGCCATTCCTGTCACCGCTGTGTTCCTTCCGGAAGGAGCTGTGTCCTTCTTTTTACAGCGGATCGGCAATGTATTTCTGGCATTTGATCTGCACATAATCGGTCTGTTTTTTTTAACTTCCTTCGTTTTATGGCTGATCTTCTCTGCAGGAGCTGCCTTCCGACGCCTGCCTCCTCTCTCTTCCCGGTCCGGCCGGGAAGACTCCTGCCAAAACAGCTGTCATAAAACGATTCCTCTTTATCTGCTGCTCCTGATCCTCGCTGCGGGTCTGACCATTCCCGCATACGGCCTGTACCATGCACAGGACACTGTCGTGCATTTTTTTCAGGCGGATCTTCGGAAGACAGGCGGATCTTCGGCTGCTCTCCAGGAAAGCGGCAGATCCGGTACACAGCTGCGGATCGCACTTATCGCCGATCTGCACCTCGGTGTCAATTCTCATTTGCAGACAACAGAAAAAATGGTCCGCCTGATCAATGAACAGCAGCCTGATGTCGTCCTTGTGGCCGGGGATATCTTCACCAGCTCGTATGCCGCTCTGCGCGAGCCCGAAAAATATGCGGAGGCTTTGAGAGAGATCCTGTCTCCGATGGGCGTCTATGCGGTCTACGGAAATCATGACGTGGAGGAAACACTGTTCAGCGGATTTGCAGTTCACCCTGTCTCGCAGGCCTTCCGCACAGATCAGATCGAGCAGTTTTTCGATACCTGCCATTTTACAGTCCTGTGTGACGGGATCACGGAAATTGCCGGCGGCACGATCGAGCTTGCCGGACGTATTGACGGAAATAAAGCCGGAGACGGAACAAAAAACCGGCTGACGCCGGCTGAACTGCTGAAAAATACAGATGCATCAAAACCGGTCCTGGTGCTGGAGCACGAACCTGTGGAGTACGAAGAACTCGGAGCTGCCGGCGCCGACATGATCCTGAGCGGACACACACATAACGGACAGATTTTTCCCGGAAATCTTTACGTTAATCTGGTCAATGAAAATGGATACGGACACAAGACCCTGTACGGCATGGAGACATTCGTCACCTCCGGAGTAGGCACATTCGGACCGCCCATGCGCACAGGGACATCAAGTGAGATCATGATCATCGACGTTCAGCTGTAGCAGAATCCGCCCGCAGCGTGCGCATGGCATTCAGAATGGCTATGACAGCGACACCGACATCGGCAAAAACAGCTGCCCACATGTTCGCCAGTCCGAAGGCTCCCAGGATCAGGATCAGGATCTTGACACCAAGAGCGAACACAATGTTCTGCCGTGCGATCCTCATGGTTTTTTTCGCGATCCTGACCGCCAGCGGGATCTTGCGCAGATCGTCGTCCATAATGACGACATCCGCCGCCTCGATCGCCGCATCGGATCCCAGTGAACCCATGGCAATGCCGACATCCGCACGGGCAAGAACAGGCGCGTCGTTGATCCCGTCGCCTACGAAAATAAGTTTGTCAGCCCTGTTTTCTGCGGCCAGCAGCTGTTCCACCGCTTCGACTTTATCAATCGGCAGCAGTTCCGCCTTTACCTGTTTGATCCCGAGTTTACCGGCAACCGCTTCCGCCGCTTCTTTTCTGTCTCCTGTCAGCATAACGACATCGATACCGTTCCGATGCATGGACGCCACGGCTTCGCCTGCCTCCGGTTTGATCTCATCGGAGATCAGCAGTGCGCCGAGATACCGGTATTCCGGCCGCCCTGCTCCGGACTGCTCTTCTATGGACTCTTCTTTATCCGCTACATAGACGACTGTCGCTGCCGGATCTTCTGCTTCTTTATACGATACGCCAAACCTCTGCATCAGACCCGCATTTCCAGCCAGTATACAGGTTCCTTCCGCATAGGCTTCGATTCCCTGTCCGCTGTGATTTTCTGCCCTGGTCAGTTTGGGCAGACTGTGATGCGGGTATTGTTTCTCAAATGCTTCCCGTATTGAAAGCGCTATAGGATGTGTGGAAAGCTGTTCCGCCGCCGCAGCAGCCTGCAGCAGTCTGGCCGCTCTCTCCTCCGCAGAGCCATTTCCACTGCCGCCTGAAACGCAGTCAGAGACCGGATATTCTGCAGGCCGGAGCTCCTGTACCTCAAATACACCGCGCGTCAGAGTCCCTGTTTTATCTGTCACGACCGTACCCACTTCCGTGAGCAGTTCAAGATAATTGGAACCTTTGACCAGAATACCTTTTTTTGACGCGGCTCCGATCCCGCCGAAAAAGGAGAGCGGCACCGAAATGACCAGAGCACAGGGACAGCTGATGACCAGGAACGTGCATGCCCGCAGGATCCAGCCGCCCCAGCCGCCCAGAAACAGCGGCGGCACGACAGCCAGGATCAGCGCTCCGATCACAACTACCGGGGTATAATATTTCGCAAAGCGAGTGATAAAACTCTCTGTTTTCGATTTCTTTGCCGCGGCATTTTCTACCAGATCCAGCACTCTGGCAACCGTCGAGTCTTCATACAGTTTTGTTGTACGGACACGCAGTGTTCCTTCCCCATTGACACAGCCGGAGATCACCTCGCTGCCGGGGTGTACACCGCAGGGTACCGGTTCTCCCGTCATCGCCGCCGTACTGACCAGGCTTTCTCCCTCTTCCACGATGCCGTCGATCGGGATCTTTTCTCCCGGAAGAATGACCAGAAGTGTTCCCTGTTCCACCTCGTCCGGGTCGACCTGTTCCAAAGTTCCTTCTGCGTTTTCGACGTTGGCATATTCCGGCGCCAGTTCCATCAGCGCAGAGATCGAACGGCGTGACTTGCCGACGGCATAGGACTGGAAAAATTCCCCGACCTGATAAAACAGCATCACAGCCACAGCTTCTGCGTTTTCTCCCACAGCAAAGGCTCCTATCGTCGCCAGGCTCATCAGGAAGGATTCATCAAAGATCTGCCCGTGTCCGATCCCGAGCACAGCCGACCGCAAAACCGGAAGCCCTACGATCAGATAGGGGATCAGAAACAGAGCGAACATGCCCCATCTGCCTGTTCCGGATACATGATCTGCGATCAGCAGACCGGCGAAAAGGATACCTGCGATCAGGATCCTGCGCAATTCTTTCTTCTGTTTACTTGTCAGTGCATCTGTTTTCATCACTTTATTTCTTCAATACTTCACAGTCCGGCTCGACCTTTTTCACAATCTTCACAGCCTCATCAAAGATTTCATCAAACCGCCCGTCTTCGGCATCCAGAATCATTTTGGAAGTGATAAAACTGACCGAAACATCGTTCACGCCCGGCAGTTTTTTGATCCCCTCTTCGATTTTCAGTGCACAGTTCGCGCAGCATAGATCCGTCAATACATATTTTTTTCTCATGTCTTTTCTCCCTCTCCGGATACCCTTATTCTTCGATGTGTTCCTTGCCCATAGCGATGATCGTCTTCACATGCTCATCCGCCAGACTGTAGACCATGGATTTGCCTTCGCGCTGCGCGGTTACCAGTTTTGCCATCTTCAGGATCTTGAGCTGATGTGAAATTGCCGACTGGTTCATGGCCAGATCCTCAGTGATCTCTGTGACGTTCCTTTCTCCCTGCATCAGATCATACAGGATCCGGATCCGCGTCGAGTCGCCAAACACCTTGAACAGCTCCGCCAGTTCGATCAGTTCGGTTTCCATGTTTTCTTTCTTTTTCATTTACTACTCCTGTTATCTGTTTTGTCTGCCGCCGGGTCCCAGATAAAATGATTGCAGAACTAATGTTTTTTCGTTCATATGAATATATTATCATATATTTATTATATGTCAAGGACTGTTTTCTTCTTGCTTTCTTCTGTTTCCTTATATTTCTCTCCTTGTTCCGGTTTGATCTCCGAAGTAGAATGTACGGTCAGCTTTGCCGGATCTGAAAATACATCGTCGCTTTCTGGCCGGATTTATAAGAGTCCGTCAGTATTTATAACAAACGGAGCTGCCGCACTAAATGCGACAGCCCCGTTTACATGCCTGTCTGTACTGTTTTTCCGACAGATTCAATTCTCACTCAGCGCGTTATACAGTCCCTCCAGCAGATATTTCCCTGCCACGGCTCCCTGATCCGGAACGCCTGCGGCCTTAGCCGCATGCACGGCGGCCTTGCCGAATTTCGGAGTCATGGACTCTGTCGCCCGGACACCTTCTTCCGCACCGTCTATCGCAGCATTAAGGACAGACTGCAGACTGCCGCCTGCCTGCGCTTCTTTTCTCGCCGCCTCTGCCGCGGGCTTCATGGCATCCAGGATCGTCCGGTCGCCCGGTTCACATTTTCCTCGCTTCTGAATTCCGCCGGCAAATCCTTCCAGAAAATCTGCCAGCTCATTCGGACCGATCTCTGTTTTCCCTTTCAGCGCCTTTCCGCCTTCCATGACACCGCTGGCCATCAGCGTGCCCATGGTCGACGGCACAACGCTGCTCATCTTCATCCCGGCCTTCATCAATGTCTTTGCCGGATCGCCATCCTGCATGTTTTCCTTCAGCAATTCCGGCAGGGCTCCATAGCCTTTCTGCATGGTCAAACCCAGATCTCCGTCACCCATGCGGGCATCCATTTCACAGAGTTCATCCTTTTTTTCTGCAAAGATACCTGCCGCACCGGCAAACAGATCCGGTAACTGCTCTGCGCGGATCGTTTCTATACTCATATTATGTTCCTCCTATCATGTTCTTCCTGAAAGCTAAATCTATCGCTTACCCAGGTGCATACTTGAAATCACCGGGGCAGACCTTTTCACAGGTCCTGTCAAAAGATAGGAATGTCAGCCTTTTTAAATCCGCATGAACGGTGTATGCACCGGATACTCCAGATACTCTTTCAGTGTCTCATTCAGTTTGCAGATGGAAAGCGATGCACCGGCCATTTCCATGGAAGTTGCATACTCACCGACATATGTCTTATAGACGCGGATCCCTTTCTCATCCAGAAGTTTTCTGACGCTGCCTGAAAAGATATAGAGTTCTTCCACGCTTGTCGCACCGAGTCCGTTGATCAGGACAGCCACCTCTTCACCGGCTTCCACCGGCATGTCCTTCAGGATGGTCCCGAGAGACTCTTCCGCCAGTTCATCCGAGGTCTTGACCGGTCCGTTCCAGACACCTGGCTCGCCGTGGATCCCCATGCCCATGGCCATTTCATCTTCTTCGAGCGTAAAATTCGGATGTCCGATCTCCGGGATGATGCAGGGCGTAAAAGCAAATCCGACAGTCCGTGTGCTGTCTCCTGCCAGTTTTGCCGCCTCGTATACCTCATCAAGAGTACCCATCTGTGCAGCCTTTGCACCGGCTGCTTTATACATGAAATAAATTCCGGCAATGCCTCTTCGCGCCGCAGGATCTGCGTGAGAATTCACATCATCCGCTCCGACGATCGAACGCGTCTCGATATCATCCATCTCCAGGAGCTCGGCAGCCATGTCAAAATTCATGATATCTCCGGTGTAGTTCCCGTACAGAAACAGGATGCCGGCACCGGCTTCTACTTCTTTGGATATTTCATATATCTGCTCGGCAGATGGAGACTGGAACACATTGCCGACTCCGCAGCCATCCAGCAATCCTTCCCCGACATATCCCAGAAACAGCGGCAGATGACCCGTGCCGCCGCCGGTGATGATGGCGACCTTGCCGGGCACCTTTTTCGCCGTGCAGTAACAGTGCACATCATCATTCACATACTTTACCATATCCGGATGTGCGGCATAGATTCCCCGCAGCATATCCTCGGTATAGTTTTCCGGTTTATTCATTATTTTTTTCATATCTGACACAGCCTCCTATGAAAAGAAATCATATTGCACAAACAGCCGGCCCAGGGGGAACCGGCTGCAGACTCTGATGTTTTCAGTGAATACCAAGTGCGCGGAATGCATCGCCGTATGGCGCAGTACAAAGCCCTTTTTCTGTGATGATACCGGTCAGCAGCCGGTGATCTGCCACATCAAAGGCAGGATTGAATACATCTACACCTTCCGGTGCCATCCTTTCTTTATACCACATCGCCGTTACCTCATCGTGGTCACGCATCTCGATCGGTATTTCTTCTCCGGTCGGTGTTGCCATATCGATCGTGGAACTTGGAGCGCAGATATACATCGGAACTCCATAGTGATGCGCCAGGATAGCCAGTCCGCTGGTACCGATCTTATTGGCGGCATCTCCGTTTTCCGCCACGCGGTCGCAGCCGACAAAGATGATATCGATCTTTCCGGATTTCAGCAGGATCGAAGCCATATTGTCACACTGCACGGTTGTCGGAATACCTGAATTATACAGTTCAAACGAAGTCAGGCGGGCTCCCTGCAGGAGCGGTCTGGTCTCATCGCAGTAAACATGCATATCTTCCGGTGCCCATCCGTGCTCCAGTGCCATATACATGGGTGCTGTCGCCGTGCCGTATTTGGCCGTTGCCAGTGTGCCCGCGTTGCAGTGTGTCAGGATACCTATCTCTTTTCCGGGTTTCTTCAGATCTTTCAGAAGTTCGAACCCGATCTCGCCTATGTTCCGGCTAATCTGGACATCCTCCTCGCGGATCGCATCTGCCTCCCGGAAAAGGATCTGTTTGATCTCTTCGACCGGTTTGTCTTTATTTGCCTGCGCTGTGGCGTCGATACGGTTCAGTGCCCAGAACAGATTGACGGCAGTCGGCCTGGATGATGCCAGATATTCCTTTTCCGTTATAAACGCCTTATAGAAAGCGTCATATGTCTCTTCTTTGATGTACGAGGCCAGAAGCGCAAGGCCATATGCCGCACAGACACCGATCGCCGGCGCCCCTCTGACCTGAAGACGCTTGATCGCCTCCCAGATCTCTTCCCTGGTGCGCAGCTCAATCCTCTTGATCGTCCCCGGAAGCAGTGTCTGGTCCAGAATATCAATATAGCTGTAATCTTCCGGTACCTTGACCGAGATCACTTTCTCAAAAAAATCATTCAGAGATGACATTATTACCTCCTTTTTCTTTCATTATGCCCTTTCTTTAAGCCAATGAGATTATGCCAGCGTTTCCAATGCTTTTCCGGTCGCACGCCGGATGGCATCCACATACTGTGCCCCCGTGCGGAACGCTTCCTGATTCTTGATGAATTCCTTGCCGGCATAGATATTCAGACGTTCGGCAAGAAGGCGCTTCTTCTCATCTTTAATAGTGGTCACATCGATGTTGTTGGCCATGCCAACCGTCCGGCGATGCAGTTCTGTTCCGCAGAAGCCGGCGGTGTCATTCATGATCCCGTTGAAATAATACTCCTTGAACCCTTTTACTTTTGCCATCGGCTCCGTGACGGCTTCATCGTATTTCTTCAGGAATTTCTCCGTGAACAGGTCGACGATCTGTTCGATGGTGGAAAGACACCACTCACAGAATTCCGTGTCGTCAGTCGACAGGCCGTTATCATAGGCAAAGATCATATTGGCGATGATGTTGCCGATATCGTAGCCCATCGGTGCAAACGTTCCGAATTCACAGTCAAAGACTTTTGTCCCTCCCTGTTTGATAAAGATCGATCCCGTATGCAGATCGCCGTGAAGCAGTGCCTGTGCGTCATTCATGAATTTGAATTTAAGCTTGGAGACCGCCAGATGCAGCTCCGGATCACCGTAAAGTTCCTGTTCGACAAACGCGGCATTCGGCGGAAAGATATTGTTGCGCTCGGCACCCAGATACGGCTCCATCAGCACCAGTTTTTCCGTGATGTCATCCAGATCCGGGGTGATAAAGCGGCGCACCAGCTCCTTTTTCTCCCTGTGATCCATGACAACATCACTGGTGAGAAGAAGTGTATTGACCATAAATTCCGAAATGTCTTCGGCAAACTGCGGGAACATCTCGTGCCGGATCATGGCATCGCGCATGACGGAATAATCCGTGCAGTCTTCCATTCCGCTCGCACTCATTACGGTATCATAAAAGTAGATATGCGGGACCATGCCGGGAGCCAGCTTCTCTTCGATCTGAAGGATCTCGGATTCCTGGCGGTTCCGGTCCAGTGTTGCCGTCATATCCTCGTCGATCCGCAGCGTATCTCCGGCCTGCTTAATGTACAGGCTGTGCCCTTTTGCATCAGAGACACGGCAGACATGATTCAGATTGCCGTGCTGCCCCGGGATGACCGCTTTCATGGTAGCTTCGTCCCAGTCGATCTGGTTTTCACCGGTTCCCTTTGTTTTATACAGAGTGTATTCTATTACATCTCTGGCAGTGCCCTCCGGGTCGTCTTCCCGGATCATAAGAAAATACTTGGAAAAATCAGACATGTTTCCCTCCTACCCTGCGCACAGTACTTTCCGTGCGTCAGGTCACAGCATACAGTTCCTTTGTCAGTCTTCTTTCTTGGTTGCATACGCGGCAACCAGAGCCAGTGCCAGAACGGCGCCCTTGACAGCCGGCAGCACATAGAACGGCACCGCGACGATCGTAAGACCATTTTCCAGTGTGGAGATCAGTCCCGCACCGACCAGCGTGCCCAGAGCATTCGGCTTCTCAGCACCGCCGACAGTACGTCCGACGAAGACGGCAGCCAGTGACGGCATCAGATAGTCATCACAGCACATGACCTGCGCGGAACTTCCGCGGGATGCAACCAGGATACCGGCGATCGCAATGAACACCGCCGTGATCATACCGGCCATATAGCGGTACTTTTTAATATTGATACCGGAAAGTTTTGCAGCCTCTTTGTTTCCGCCCATGGCATACAGGAAGCGGCCGTGCTTTGTATAGTTCAGGAAAACAAAAGCAACTCCCACACAGGCCAGCATGATGATGATGATCCACGGTGCGCGGCCGATTGCCGAGAAAGCCGGAGAAAGCTGTGTGCGTGCAGGCTGGGCACCCCAGGATGTACGCATACCGGTGGAAACGGCACCGCCGCCGATGTACCACTGTCCGAGACCCTGATGGACGAACATCAGAGAACAGGTCGCCAGCATATCCGGGATCTTACAGACCAGGATCAGCAGCATTGTCAGCTGATACATAACAATAGTCGTGACAATGGAAACAACGATCGACAGGCCCAGATTCAGGCCGAACCACAGGTAGGCCGACACAAACGCATAGGCCGAGCAGCTGGCCAGTGTACCGGCCGACATATCAAAACCGTCCGGGGCCATGGTCACGGTAGCGGCAATGCCGAAAACTGTCGTGATCGCCATGGCACGCAGAATGTTTGTCATGTTACTCATCGACATAAATGCACTGCCTTTGAGTGCCGTAAAAGCGATAAAGCAGGCGACCAGAGCCAGCACGGCAGCCCAGCTGACAAGAAAACGCCCCACATGTCTTTGATTTGCTGTTTTTGTATTCACCCTTCTATCCTCCTTGTCCGTCAGGCTCCGACTTTTTCACTTTTTCCGCCAACGGAATAGAACATGATCTCATCTTCCGAAGTTTCCGATGTTTTCAGCTCCGCCATGATCCTGCCGCTGTACATGACATAGATGCGGTCTGTCAGGGAGAGCAGCTCGGAGTTTTCGCAGGATGCATAAATAACGGCTTTCCCGCTTTTGGCAATCTCATTTATCAGACGGAAAATATCCTGCTTGGCGCCGACATCGACACCCTTCGTCGGTTCGTCGAAAATATACAGATCACTGTCCGCAGCCAGCCATTTTCCGACAGCGACCTTCTGCTGATTGCCTCCGGACAGATTGCGCACTACCTGATGGATCGTCGGCGTGGCAATGCCGAGGCTTTCCACATATTCACGTGCGTTGGCGTTGGCCTTCCGCCGGCTGACAAAGGAAGCCGTGCAGAATTTGTCCAGACAGGCTGCCGAGAGGTTGAAGGTGACCGTCTCATTGACCAGGACTCCTTCTTTCCGGCGTTCCTCCGGGACCAGCGCGATCCGCTGCCGCACGGCATCGGAAGGATTGCCGATCTTCAGGGATTTGTCATCCAGCACGATGTCTCCTTCAGCCTTCCTGTAGACGCCGAAGATCGTCTTGCAGAGTTCAGATTTTCCGGCGCCGACCAAACCGGCGATCCCCACAATCTCTCCCCGCTTGACATTTATGGAAATATCTGTGATGCGTCCTTCCGCTTCGGTAAGATGATCTGTATGGAACAGCACCTCGCCGATCGGACATGCTTCCTTGGGGAAGTTTTCCTCAAAAGATCTGCCGAGCATTTTTTCCACAATCTCTTTTGTCGTAGTCTGCGGAGTGACGGGATCTGTGCATATGATCTTTCCGTTCCTCATGACGGTATACTTTTCGCAGATCTCCAGAATCTCATCCAGCCTGTGGGAAATAAAGATAACAGCCAGATTCTCCTGCTTCAGCAGGCGCCGGACGATCGTAAACAGCTCTTCCGTCTCCGTATTGGAAAGCGGGGCCGTCGGCTCGTCAAGGATCAGGAAATTACAGTTCATTCTGATCGCACGTGCGATCAGAACCATCTGTTTCTGTGCAAGTGTCAGGTTCTGCACCAGTGTTCTGACATCGATGTTATTTATATGCAGACGCTCCAGTGCCTTCTTTGCTTCTGAGCGTGTATTCCTCCAATTCATTACATTGCCGCCGCTCATGACCATTTCGTTGAGCATAATGTTCTCGGCCACGGAAAGTGTCGGAACTAATGCGGTGTCTACCTCCTGGTAGACGATCTGAATGCCCAGTTTTTTGGCATCCACAGGCAGGCGCAGATGTACAACCTCGCCATTCAGCAGGACATCCCCCGTATAGCCCGGATTGGCACCTGCCAGTACCTTCATTAACGTCGATTTCCCGGCACCATTTGCGCCGACGACAGCCCGGATCTCTCCGGTCTCCACTTCAAACGTGACATCGTCCAGCGCCTTGACTCCCGGGAATTCTATGGATACATGTCTGGTTTCCAGCTTAATCTTATCCATAACCGCCTCTCTTTTTTGATTTCTGTAAAAGAAGGCGCCGGGAAATCCCGACGCCTTCCCTTCTTACTTCATATCGTTATATGGACGCATCCATATACATCTTAGTGAAGCAGATCCTTCGGCATCCAGTCTGCCTCTGACAGATAATCCAGGTTGCCGTATGTCTCGCCTGCCACATTGCCGAGGTTCTCGACTGTGGAGTCTTCTTCCAGGCTGCTCGCCAGGATAGCGGAACCCGGAACTTCAACGACGTCAACGCCGTATTCGCCTGTGGCCGGATCATAGATCTTGTCATATTCGCCGGCGATCTCCAGGAACAGGATACGCATGGCGATCTCGCCGTTCAGAGTCCAGTCTGTTGTTCCTGCAGCTGTCCAGATTTCCGGATGTGTCTGCATGTTGGTGATGTCGACCGGGTCGATATCGACAGAAGCCATCGGCAGCGCATCGCCGTTGGTTCCGTTCATGTTGTCGTTCTCAAGGATGGCATTGTA
>CACZSZ010000230.1 GCA_902783945.1 uncultured Lachnospiraceae bacterium | reverse complement strand
GTTCTTTTTCTTCGAGATCCTGTCCCTTACCTCCTTTGTCTGGGTCATCCACGAAGAGACCCGGGAGGCGATCCGTGCCGCGAAGACATATTTCTTTATTGCGATCATCGGCGGGCTCACCCTGTTTATGGGACTGGCTCTGATGTATCAGAGCACCGGTACGCTGCGCTACGATGAACTGCATGATGCCATTGCCGCTTCTCAGAATCCCGGTTTTGTCTATGCCGCCGGCATCTGTATCCTGCTCGGTTTCGGCGCAAAAGCCGGTATGTTCCCGCTGCACATCTGGCTTCCGAAATCACATCCGGTGGCACCTTCACCGGCATCTGCCCTGCTTTCCGGTATTCTGACGAAAGTAGGGATTTTCGGGATCCTTATGACTGCCGTTCCGGGGTTTTTCGGCAATGCCTCTTTCGGCCTCGTGATCCTGCTGGCCGGTACGGTCACCATGGCTCTCGGTGCGGTCCTGGCTCTCTTCAGCGTCAATCTGAAGCGCACGCTGGCCTGTTCCTCCATGTCTCAGATCGGCTTTATCCTGGTCGGCATCGGCACAGCTGTCTTTCTTTCCGGAATGACAGAAACCGCTTCGGTCCATTCTGAAGAAGCCGCACATCTGGCACATGAGAGCATAGAGCTGGCACACAGCGGTCTGGTCCTTCATATGGTCAATCATTCTCTGATCAAGCTGACTCTGTTCATGGCAGCCGGCGTGTTTGTGATGAACCTGCATAAACTGAACCTCAATGAGATCCGCGGATACGGACGGAAAAAGCCTCTTCTCCTGATACCGTTCATACTGGGAGCCCTCGGCATAAGCGGAGTTCCCTTCTTTAACGGATACATCAGCAAGACACTTCTGCACGAAGGACTCGTTGCTGCACAGGAAGCTCTCGAACATGCGGCAGGATCTTACGCGGCATTGCTGCACGGGATCGAATGGATCTTTCTGGTATCCGGCGGTCTGACTTTCGCCTATATGCTGAAACTGTTTATCTGTATTTTTGTGGAAAAACCAGACACCGCACACGGAGCGATTGTCCCTGGCACAGATACGCCATACATGAACCGTCTGAGTACAGGTGTCCTGCTTCTCTCCGCCATCCTTCTTCCCTTCCTCGGACAGCCGGCCATATCCGGCAGAGTGGCCGCATGGATGACCGGAGACAATGTATTCGCACACTTTCACGCATTTTCATGGACAAATCTTTCTGGTTCTTTCATCTCCCTCGGTATCGGTGCCTGCGTCTACCTGCTGATCGTACGGCATGTACTGATGCGTGCCCCTGAAGAAACCGAAGGCAGGAAACGCTATGTCGATCTCTGGCCAAAATGGCTGGATCTGGAAGATTTTGTATACAGACCGGTTCTTCTGAAGATCCTTCCTGCAGCCGGTGGGGCTTTTGCCTCTGTTTTCGCTGAAAACAAAATCCTGTGCCCGCTGTGCATCCTCATATTGAAAGCCGGCGGTCTGGCAGCACAGTTTCTTTCCGTCAGCACGGATGGTCTGCTGATCCTGTTCCACGATACTTTCATGCGTGAGCGTGTCGTCCGTGCAGACCGTATCCGTTTCCGCAAACTCCGCGGCATCCAGAAAAGCCTTGCCCGTGCCTACTCTTCTATTTCCATGAACTTCTCATTCGCCCTGATGATGACCTGTCTGGGCATCATTGTGATCCTGGCAGTGATCCTGGCATTTCACTATATGTGATCCGCTAAAAATATAGGAGACTCCCGCCATGCTTAAAGAAAACGTACTTGCCATACTTCTCCAATCCGAAGACTTCCTGTCAGGCGCATCTGTCAGCCGCGAACTGCAGGTCAGCCGTGCTGCGATCAATCAGGCTGTCAAGGCACTGCGCGCAGACGGCTATGAAATAGACTCCGTCACCAACCGGGGATACCGTCTGGTATCCTGTCCTGACCGGATCACAGCAGGTTCGCTGCAGGCAATTCTCGGAAGAGAACGCATGGAACGGGTTCTCTGTTTTGATTCCACGGATTCCACCAACCGGCGGCTGCAGGAAGCAGTACTCGAAGGCATCGCACCAAATGGGCTGATTGCCGTCGCCAACGAACAGACAGCGGGAAGAGGCCGGCTCGGCCGTTCATTTTCCTCACCGCAGGATATGGGCATCTACCTCTCCCTGCTGATCCGTCCGAACGCTTTACCTGCCGCAGACTCTCCTGCTTCCGCCGTCTCCTGGACAGTACTGACCTCCTGGACCGCTGTCGCCGTCTGCAGAGCTGTTGAAAATGTCTGCGGGATATGTCCGGGGATCAAATGGGTCAATGACTTGCTGCTGGACGGCAAAAAAATCTGCGGTATTCTGACACAGATGGAACTGGAAAGCGAGAGCGGCACGATCCGGGATATCATCATCGGGATCGGCGTCAATGTTCAGGAGAGCGAAGAGGACTTTCCCGAAGAACTCAGGGACATCGCCGGCAGTCTGTTCATGTCGACCGGGCGAAAAACAGACCGTTCTGTCCTGGCAGCGGAGATGATCCGGCAGCTGGACCGCATGTGCGCCGACTGGAATAGAGGCTCTGAAATTGCCGCCGCATATCTGGAAGAATACCGCCGGCAATCCCTCGTTATCGGAAAGCCCGTCAGAGTGATCAACCCCAAAGAAACAAAAGAAGCCATCGCCGAATCAATCGGCGACGACTTCTCACTGCATGTCCGTTACTCTGACGGTTCTGAAGAAGATCTGCGCGGAGGGGAGATCTCCATCCGCAGTTTATCCGCAGTACCGCACAGCAGTTTTTAAGAACCTATTTTTTCTTTTCGCATGCTTTCCGCAGTTCTTTTACCACGATCCGCAGTGCCTTGATCCTGGCATAATGCTTGTCATTGGACTCGAGTATATGCCACGGCGCAAACTCCGTGTTGGTCTTCTGGAGCATCTCGTCAACGGCAGACTCGTACACATCCCATTTTTCGCGGTTGCGCCAGTCCTCATCCGTGATCTTCCACTGTTTCTCCAGTGTATTCTGCCGTTCTGTGAACCGTTCCAACTGCGTGTCCTTGTCGATCTGTACCCAGAATTTGATGATCACGGCACCCCAGCGGGACAGTTCATTTTCAAATTAGTTGATCTCGTTATAGGCACGCTGCCAGTCATTCTCTGAACAGAATCCCTCCAGCCGTTCAACCATGACGCGCCCGTACCAGGTGCGGTCGAAGATCGTGATGTGCCCGTTCTTGGGAAGCCGGGTCCAGAAACGCCACAGATAGTGGCGGGCCTTCTCGTGAGGCTCCGGACTGGCGATTGGTTCCACCACATAACCGCGGGGATCCAGTGCCCGGGTGATCCGCTTGATGTTGCCGCCCTTGCCGGCCGCATCCCATCCCTCATAGGCAATGATCACCGGAATACGCCTGCGGTACAGCCGGTTGTGCAGCTCTCTCAGTTCATCCTGCAGAGCTTCCAGTTCTTTCTCATATTCGTCATCCGGGATCGTTTTGTTCAGCGGGATCTCCGCCAGTTTTTTGATCGGCCGGAGCGGGAACGCATTCTGCCGGATCGGCACAGCCAGTGCGTGATTCTGAAGCGCCGTGGCTATTCCCTGATTCAGGTAGCGCAGTACCTGAAGTTCCGCCCATTTTTTGTCCACCGCATCTATGATATACCAGGGAGCGATGGAGCGGTTCGTGTCATTCAGATACCGGTCAAATGCCTGCCTGTAATCCTCATAAGCCTTGTTTTGTTTCTTGTCGTCCCTGTCGACACGCCACTTTGTGTTCTTGTTCTTCGTGAGTTCCCGGATCCGTTCACTCTGTTCCTCCTGACTGATGTCAAGGAAAAACTTCATGACAAGATAGCCGTTATCGGTCAGAGAGCGCTCTGACATATTGATGCTCTCGACCCTTTCATGATACCCTTCCTCCGAAAGGTCTCCGCTCATTGTATCGCGGATCACTTCTTCCATCCAGAAGGCGTCAAAAAACGCGAACTTTCCGGCCTCCGGTATCGCCTGCAGATAACGGTGAAGGAACGGGTACCGTTTCTCTTCCTCCGACGGTTCCGCATCCATGGTAAATACCTTGAAAAAACGCGGATCAATGTTCCGGATGACCCGTCGGATCATACTGCCTTTTCCGGCTGTCCCCCAGCCCTCAAAAATGACCATGACAGGAAGTCCGGCTTCTTTGATCTTCATCTGATATCCGGCCAGTTTCTCCTGTTCCGCTGCCCGCTCGGTTTCCAGAGCTTCCTTTTCCGGTTTTGTCGGTTTCACAAATCCCGTAAGCATAGTATCTTTCCTCACTCTTTTACAGATCCGAGATAGCGTCGGCCGTGCGATTCAGATCCGATGAAATCTCCTGTCCGGTCATTGCGGCCCCCTTACTGATCCCGCTGCTGTGATTATCCAGGCACGGATCAACCGGCGCAGCCGGCTCCGCTTTTTCACTGTGATCGATCGGTGTGGCGTCACCAATGCCGAGCGCCTCGGAAACCAGTCCCAGCGAAGAAACAGCCTGTGTCAGATCCGAAGGCATATAGATCTTAGTCGAGCGGCCATCCGCCACCGTCTTCAGTGCATCCAGTCCTTTCAGTTTCAGAACAGAGTCATCCACTTTGGCTTCCTTTAATGCCTTAAGACCATCTGCTTCAGCCTGATAGACCAGTTCGATGGATTTTGCACGGCCCTGTGCGAGTGCGATCTGCGCATCTCTCTCCGCCTCGGCGGCAAGGATTTTTGCTTTCTTGTCACCTTCGGCACGACTGACAACCGCTTCCTGATGTGCCTGTGCCTCGAGGACTGTCTGACGGCGCTCACGCTCAGCTCTCATCTGCTTTGTCATGACAGCTTCGATCTCCGCCGGCGGCTGAATATTTTTAATCTCGACACGTGTAACCTTGATCCCCCACGGATCGGTTGCCTCGTCCAGGATCAGCTGCATCTTGCCGTTGATCACTTCACGGCTTGTCAGAGTCTGGTCAAGTTCCATCTCACCGATGATGTTCCGGAGCGTCGTGGCAGACAAATTCTGCAGACCGGCGATCGGATTCTCCACGCCGTAGCAGAAAAGCTTCGGATCAAACACACGGCAGAACACGACAGAGTCGATCATCATCGTTACGTTATCTTTTGTGATAACAGGCTGCGGCGGGAAATCCAGCACCTGTTCCTTCAGAGAAACCTTCTTGATGATCTGTTCGATGAACGGGATCTTAAGATGCAGACCGGCACCCCACGTCGTCTTGTATTTACCCAGATGTTCGATCACGAATGCACTGGCCTGCGGCACGATCCTTATGTTCGTGACCAAAAGAATGATGACGATCACGAGAATGATCAGACCTGCTATAAAATTAACTCCCATGCTATTTCCTCCTTATTTTCTGTTCTGTATCAAAACAACTGCAGACCTGCAGTGTTTTTCGATATTCTTTCCGGCTTCCCCTGCCTGTGTTTCTTTTGAAGAGCCAGCTTCCGCATCTCCCGGGCGTTTTCCCGCACTGTCTCCGTCACTTCCGCACCTCCCAGGATACGGGCGATTTCTTCTACAGATTCCGCCTCTGACAATTCGCTGATCTGTGTCTGCGTACTGCCGTTTTCAACAGATTTGCTGATCTCAAAGTGATGATCTGCCATGGCAGCCAGCTGTGCCAGATGCGTCACGCACAGGACCTGATGCGTCCTGCCGATCTGTTCCATTTTCTCAGCCACCTTCTGGGCCGTACGCCCGCTCACGCCGGTATCGATCTCATCGAACAGCAGCGTCTCCGTACTGTCTTTATCCGCCAGCAGCGCCTTGATGGCAAGCATGATCCGTGACAGTTCTCCGCCGGAAACGACTTTGGCCAGCGGCCGCAGAGGCTCGCCCGGATTCGTGGAAATACGGAATTCGATCTCATCCGCCCCATTTCTGTGACAGATTCCGCTGTGAGAAAACGTGATCTCGAATTCCACTGAAAGGAAATTAAGATCCTGTAAACCCCGGATGATTTTCCCGGTCAGCTCCGCTGCCGTCTCCCGGCGGATCCCGGTCAGTTCATCCGCTGCCGCATCACGCTCTTTTTCCGCTCTGCGGCAGGTCTCTTCCGCTTCCTTTCGCCCCTCTTCAAATCGGGTAAACCGTTCCTGTTTCTGCTTCAGTTTCTCCAGATACTGCAGAACCTCTTCCAACGTTCTGCCGTACCGCGATTTGATCGTATTGAGCAGATCCAGCCGTTTTTCGACACGGTAGAAATCCTCTTCGGAAAATGTAAAATCATCCATATAAGAGGCCAGATCCCGGTTGAAATCACTGAGTAGACTGTCGATATCCGTCAGTCCCTCCGCAAGCGGCTGCAGCTCCGTGTCAAGCTCTGCCGCATTTCCCATCTCATGTACAGCCCGGCCTATGACATCGCCGGCACCGTCGCCTCCGGTGAAGCGGCGGACCTGCTGCAGGATCTCAATGATCCGTTTGCCGTTTGCCATCCGCCGGTATTCTTTCTCCAGTTCCTCGTCTTCGCCGATGCGGAGTTCTGCTTCTTCGATCTCGCGGATCTCATATTCTATAAGCGAGAGTTCATGCTGCCGTTCCCTCTCGTCAATGGCATAACTGTCCAGTTCTTTCCGGGCGTCTTTCCAGCGGCGCCAGGTTTCTTCCATCCGGGCAAGCGGATGTTCCAGACGTTCCTTTCCATATGCATCCAGAATAGCCAGCTGCCGGTCAGGATACAGCAGAGACTGATGTTCATGCTGCCCGTGAATATCCAGCAGCAGTGAGGAGATTTCCCGCAGTCTCGCTGCCGTACATGTCTCCCCGTTCAGGCGGCAGAGGCTGCGTCCTTCCTGCACCTTTCGGGAAAGGATCAGGAGACCGTCCTCTGCATCGATATCCATTTCTCTGAGTTTCTGCAGAACATGTCCGTTTTCAATTTCAAAAACAAGTTCAACCAGTGCGTAGTCAGCACCGCTTCGGATCATGTCGCGGGTCATTTTCTGGCCCAGCGCCAGATTGATCGACCCCAGCAGGATCGACTTGCCGGCTCCTGTTTCTCCGGTCAGTATATTCAGCCCCGGCCGGAAGGAGACATCAGCTTCGTCGATCAGGGCAAGATTTTTCACGTGAAGATTAGTTATCAATTAAAAATTCTCCAGCAGATTATTCAGTTTTTCCATCACTTTAAGAGTCAGATCCCTGCTGCGGACCGCGCACAGGATCGTGTCGTCTCCGGCAATGCATCCGACGATCTCGGGCCAGCTCATTTCATCCAGTACCGCACCCGCCGCCATGGCCATACCGGGCGATGTCTTGATGACAAGAATGTTTTCCGCCGTATCCATGGAGATGACGGCATCCTTCAGTACGCGGACATACCGGCCAGCTGCGTCCTGTTCCTTTTTCTGCAGCAGTGTATAGCGTGTTTTACCGTTTTCTCCCGTGACTTTAGTCAGCTTCATCTCGCGTATATCGCGCGATACGGTCGCCTGCGTCACGCGGAATCCGCGTTCATTCAGCTTTGCAGCCAGTTCTTCCTGTGTCTCGATCTCACTCTGATGGATCAGTTTCAGGATTTCCGCCTGTCTGGCAAGTTTCATATCTTTCTCCCTGTTTTTACTTCCCGGACTTATCTCATACTGCTGTCTGTGCTAGTGCATTTTTCTCCGAAGAGTTTCCAGAAAACTGTCATTCCGGATTTTTATGATTTTTATGCTTCGCTCAGCCCGGCGCACTTCCACATAATCTCCCGTTACCAGCGAAACCTCACTGCCCCCGTCAAAAACAGCGAGAGCGTGTTCGGTGCTGCCGTCCCGTCCTTCTCCGACCTGAATACGGACCCGGTTGTCGGCAGCCGGCAGGATCACACTGCGTGTATTCAGCGTGTGGGCCGCCAGCGGCGTCATCAGGAACAGCTCCGCGTCAGGAGAAACGATCGGTCCGCCGGCCGACAGGCTGTATCCCGTCGACCCCGTCGGTGTTGCCAGAATGATCCCGTCTGCCCGGTACTCATTCAGGTACAGATCGTTAACATAATTTATGAGGTTGATGACACGGGGGCTTCCCTCGCGGCTGACCAGAATATCGTTCACCACCACTTTTGACTGTACACAGACTCCTTCATGCCATACATCACCGTGGAGCATCATACGCTTCCCGATCTGGTACCTGTCTTCCAGCAGAATATCCATGGCCTGCAGTGCAGATGCCCGATCGATCTCAGCCAGATATCCAAGGGTCCCCAGATTGATCCCCAGGAACGGAATCTGCCGGTTTACCAGATCACCAGCTGCCCGGATCAGGGTTCCGTCACCTCCCAGCACAATGACACACTCTGTATCCGCAGGGACTTCCGACGGATCCGTATGACGTTTTTCTCCCGGTTCCTCTCCGTCCCGGATCACCGCCTCCGCGCCGTGAACCCGCAGATATTCTGCAATTTCCCTTGTGACCTCAAGGTCTTTGTCTTTTGCATGGTTGGCAATCAGAAAAAAATGTTTCATCGGTAACCCTGTCCCCGAAAATCCTGTTATCCTGATGTCTGGTTTTCATGTCTGTATCCGTTCAGCTTTGCCGGACACTACTAAAACTACTATAAGCTTTTTGCACGCACTCTGCAATAAGCCCGTCGGAAATTCCGCCCCGTTCCGCTGCCCCTGTTTCTTTCACGTCTGACAGAGTCTCTCCCTCTTTCACTGTCTCTGTATCTGCAGTATGTCTCTGTCCGGTTTTCTCCAGATGCAGAAGGTATTCTATATTTCCTTCCGGTCCGCGGATCGGAGAGTATGTGAGTTCCATGGGACAGAATCCGTTTTCTGCAGCAAAAGTCACGATTTTCCGGATCACTTCACGGTGTACGGCAGGATCACGGACCACGCCCTTTTTTCCGACCTGTTCCCGGCCGGCTTCGAACTGCGGTTTGATCAGACAGACCATCTCTGCCCCGTCTTCCAGCAGCTCATACGCCGGCGGAAGAACTTTCGTCAGGGATATAAATGACACATCGACAGAAGCGAATCCGGCCTTCTCTCCGATATCCTCAGGAACTACATAGCGGATGTTTGTTTTTTCCATTACCGTAACACGCGGATCTTCCCGCAGTTTCCAGGCAAGCTGCCCGTAACCGACATCGATCGCATATACATGCGCGGCACCGTTCTGCAGCATGACATCCGTAAAACCTCCTGTAGATGCCCCGATATCCAGACAGCATATGCCCTCCAGATCCAGATCGAATTCCTGCACGGCTTTTTCCAGTTTCAGTCCGCCGCGGCTGACATACGGGAACGGTTTAGCCGCTCTGACCTCAATCTCTGCATCTTCTGCAAAAGACGACCCCGGTTTATCTTCCCGCTGCCCGTTGACAAAAACCTCTCCGGACATGATCAGTGCCTTGGCCTTTTCCCGTGACGGCGCCAGATTCCTCTGAGTCAGTATTACATCCAGTCGTACTTTCTTCATCTTTGTTCTCTCAATCCCCGAACAGTTCTGCCGTCTGCGCCATCTTCACACTCACCGGCACCTTGAAAGGACATCGGGTCTCGCACCCTCCGCAAGCGATACAGTCTCCTGCACGGTGTTCCAGATTGTTATAGTGTTCCCGCACTGAAGAAGGGATCTCCGGCTGCATGACTGCCAGATCATACAGTTTATTCACCATGGCGATATCGATCTCCACCGGACAGGGCTTACAGTGTCCGCAGTACGTGCACTGCCCCGTATAGGAATGCAGCGGCGCACCGGCCAGCACTGATGCGTAATCCTTTTCGTTGTCTGACGCATGCTCATAGGAAACAGCCTCATCCACATGCTCCGGCAGGTCATAGCCGCAGAGTACAGAGGCGACTGCCGGTCTGGTCAGACAGTAATGGATACACCGGACTGGTGTGAGGGCTACGCCGAACGGTGATCTTGCCGCATCAAACAGGCGTCCGCCCGCAAAGGGTTTCATGACCGTGACACCCACGTCGTTCTGTTCACATAAACGGTACAGCTCTGCACGTGAAGGATCGATCCCTGCCAGATCCTCCTGATAGTCTTCTTTAAAATAGGTTTCAATATCATCCGTCGGCGGCATCATGTCAAATGCCGGGTTTATACTGAACAGCAGCATCTCGATGAGCCCGCTCTGCACGGCCTTTTTCGCGATGACCGGGTTATGTGTGGACAGACCGATATGCCGGATCTTTCCCTGTGCCTTCAGTTCCTGCACGTATGTCAGATACGGCCCGGCCAGGATGTTTTCCCACTCCTTTTCCAGATCTACATAGTGGATCATTCCGAGATCGATATAGTCAGTCTGCATTCTTTTCAGGAGGTCTTCAAATGCGATCCGGCACTGTTCAAGATCACGCGTGCGCGTATACTGCCCATTCTGCCATGTCGCACCGACATGTCCCTGAATGATCCATTTTTCCCTGTTCCCGGCAATTGCTTTTCCGATATTTGTCCGTACATTGGGTTCCGGCATCCAGCAGTCCAGAATATTGATCCCATACCCGGCCGCGCGGTCGATCACCGCTTTGCACTCTTCATACGTATGCCTTTCCAGCCATTCTGCGCCCAGTCCTATTTCGCTGACCATCAGCTCTGTTCTGCCCAGTCTTCTGTATTTCATATATTTACCCCTTTTTCATTTTCGTTAAGCGGCCGTCAGATTTTCTTTTGTTATACTCTGTATTACATTCAGTATCCGGTCCACAGCTTTGCCGAAGCGCTTCTTCAGTTGTCTTTTCCAGTATACGCCTTTTTCCCCATGACCTGGATCTGAATTCGGATCTGAATTCTATGAATGTATGTCTCCCGGCCACATATCAAGCAGCCGAAAGTATCTCTATTATTGCACCGCTTTCTTTTAAATTCAAATACATATTGCCAAACACTTCTCTCTGTATTACAGTGTAACCATTCCTAAAGCGTATCCGCAATTCCAGCTCAAAAATACAAAAACAGTATCGGAAATCTTTTCAGGGAACTTTATCATAACCAGACAAAGGAGTTTTTGCCTCATATGCGTAAACACTCGATAGCAAGAACTGTGGGACTCATTGCGGCTGTAATACTGGCTCTCTCTGTTGTAGGGTATCTTTATATTTCCAATTACTATCACGCGGACAAAGATGCCCTGTCCTGTCTCGCTGCAATACAGACCGCCGGACAGAATAATTCTCCGGAGGAAGATGTGACATCAGCAGCGGCTGAAACGGCATCCGATACGGTGACGGTCTCTGAAATTGAGCATGGGCTGTTTCTGGATGGTCCGGGAACAGAAAATGCCATGATCTTCTATCCCGGCGGGAAGGTGGAGTATATATCCTATCTGCCTCTGCTGAACCGGCTCGCAAAAGGCGGCCTTGACTGTTTTCTGACAGAGATGCCCGCCAATCTGGCGATCCTGGACTGGAACAGAGCCGACGATATCATTGCCGCTTATTCTTATGATCACTGGTATCTTGCCGGTCATTCCCTGGGCGGCGTCGTTGCAGCCATGTATGCCTCCGGAGCGGACGAACCGCCGGAAGGCCTGTTCCTTCTGGCCGCTTACCCGATCAAGCAGCTGCCGGAAATGACGGTTCTGGAACTTTACGGCAGTGAAGATCTGGTCCTGGACCGTAAGAAACTTGAAAAAACAGAGAAGTATCTTCCCGGAGAGGCTGTTGTGTGGGAAATTCCCGGAGGCAATCATGCACAGTTTGGAAACTATGGGCCTCAGGAAGGAGACGGTCAGGCTTCCATTCCCGCTGAAGTACAGCAGGAAATAACAAAAGAAATGATACTTAAACAACTTAAATAAAGACTGATCCTTAACAGGCAGGAGAAAG
>CACZSZ010000229.1 GCA_902783945.1 uncultured Lachnospiraceae bacterium | reverse complement strand
TATCTTACGGCGGAAGAGCCGTTCCCGGAAGATGACGCATATGACGGATGGCCGCAGCTGGAAAACGGAGTCGGTGCCATGCGGCTGCTGGACTCGGAGATCACGGAAGAACTGGCAGGACGTACCGGAGACGACCGGAAGAGATGTGTAACGCTCGCAACTGGGACACTGATCACACCGGTGATACAGAAACAGATTGAAAAAATCAGACGGGTATATCCGGGTGTTACGGTACAGCATATACCGATACGGAATGATTTTTATGGTGAACGGATCACGGTCAGCGGTCTGATCACAGGAAGAGACCTGATCGCACAGCTATCCGGGAAGATCACGGGAGAGTGCCTGCTGATACCCTGTCATATGTTGCGGGCCGGAGAAAATGTATTTCTGGATGATGTGACAACTGAAGATGCAGAACGTGAGCTGGGGGTGCCGGTCATGGTTGCGGAAGCAGACGGGGCGAATCTCTGCCGCTGTATCCTCGGCGAAAACAAAATGTATACACATAAAAGGAGACAAAGCTATGAGCAAGCCGATCGTGGCGATCGTGGGCCGGCCTAACGTCGGTAAGTCAACGCTGTTTAATGCGCTGGCCGGCGGCATGATCTCGATCGTCGAAAATACACCGGGCGTGACACGGGACCGCATTTACGCGGATGTAAACTGGCTGAACCGCTCGTTTACCATCATTGATACCGGCGGCATTGAGCCTGATACCAGTGACATCATTCTGTCACAGATGCGCGAGCAGGCTGTGATCGCCATAGACACGGCTGATGTGATCGTGTTCGTGACAGATGTGCGGCAGGGTATGGTGGATGCGGACCAGCAGGTCGCCGATATGCTGCGGAGAAGCCGCAAACCTGTTGTGTTATGCGTCAACAAGGTAGACAATTTTAAACAGCAGCAGACAGATGTATATGAATTCTATAATCTTGGACTTGGTGATCCGTATCCGGTTTCAGCGGAAGGAAAACAGGGGCTGGGCGATATGCTCGATGCCGTGATCGCCGGTTTCCCGGAGAAGGATGAAGAAGAGGAAGCGGATGAACGGCCGAAGGTTGCGATCATCGGCAAGCCGAATGTCGGAAAATCCTCAATCATCAACCGTCTGCTCGGAGAGGACCGTGTGATCGTTTCTGATATTGCGGGAACTACGCGCGATGCCGTGGACACGGTGATCAGACGGAACGGAAGGGAATATGTTTTCATTGATACGGCCGGTCTGCGGAGAAAGAGCAAGATCAAAGAAGACATAGAGAGGTACAGCATCATCCGGGCCGTATCGGCAGTGGAACGATGCGATGTGGCGGTTGTCGTGATCGACGCGCAGGAAGGGATCACCGAGCAGGATGCCAAGATTGCCGGCATCGCGCATGACCGCGGGAAAGGGCTCATTATAGCCGTTAATAAATGGGACGCCGTGGAAAAAGACGACAAGACCATGCGAACCTATACCGAGAAGATCCGGAGCACGCTGTCATTTGCCTTTTACGCAGAAATCCTGTTCATTTCTGCCGTTACGGGACAGCGGCTGCCGAAATTGTTCGAGACGATCGACACGGTGCTGGACAACCAGTCAAGGCGCATCGCCACAGGGGTTCTGAATGAAGTGCTCATGGATGCCGTGGCCATGCAGCAGCCGCCGTCAGATAAAGGGAAACGTCTGAAAGTCTTTTATATGACACAGGTGGCTGTCGGTCCTCCGACCTTCGTCGTTTTTGTGAACGACAAAAAGCTGATGCACTTTTCCTATCAGCGTTATCTGGAAAACAGACTGCGTGATGCATTCGGCTTCGGAGGAACCAATCTGAGATTTATTTTGAGAGAAAGGCAGGATAAAAACGCAATATGACGGCAAGAATTATTTGTTTGCTCATTGGCTATGTATTCGGACTGTTTCAGACATCTTATATTCTGGGAAAAAGGAAAGGCATAGATATCCGGGAGACCGGGAGCGGCAATGCCGGGACTACCAACGCACTGAGGATCCTGGGCAAAAAGGCAGGAGCGATCACATTCGCCTGTGATATCCTGAAATGTATCCTGGCGGTGCTGATAACCTGGCTGATTTTCCGCAGCACACATGCCAATATCGTACCACTGCTGAAGATCTGGACCTCAGCCGGCGTGACACTCGGCCATGTATTCCCGTTCTATATGAATTTCAAGGGAGGCAAAGGCATTGCTCCCATGGGCGGCATGATCATTGCTTTCGGAGACTGGCATCTTATCGTTATCGGCGTGATCGTCTTTTTCGGACTGGTCTTTCTCACTCATTATGTCTCGGTCGCCTCGATGACCCTGATCACATTGTTCTTTGTGGAGATGGCAGTCGGCAATATCCTTGGGCTGTACGGCATGATGCCCCGCGACCGCGTGGAACTTCTGATGATCGTGCTCGGACTGACGGCTCTGGGGCTCTATGAACACCGCGGAAATCTGCTGCGGCTGCTGCAGGGAAATGAAAGAAAGACATATCTGACAGGGAAGAAGAGCGAGGTATAAATATGTCTTCAATAACCGTAATCGGTACAGGAAGCTGGGGGACGGCTCTGGCACATTTGTTGTGCAAAAACGGACACAGACTGACAATGTGGTCATTCTTTCCCGAAGAAATAGAAATGTACAGGGAACATCATCAGAACACGGATAAGCTTCCGGGTGTGATCCTTCCCGATGATGTTCAATATACCAACGATCTGGAGGAAGCCTGCAGGGACAAAGATCTGCTTGTTGTAGCGGTGCCTTCTCCGGTCCTGCGCAGTACGGCGGCATCCATGCGTCCGTATGTCAGGGACCGGCAGATGATCGTTAATGTTACAAAAGGCATAGAAGAAACTACGCTGATGACAATGTCCGAGATCCTCGAAGAAGAGATACCGCAGGCGAATGTAGCGATTCTCTCCGGACCGAGCCACGCGGAAGAAGTGGGCCGTGATCTGCCGACGGCGATCGTCGCCGGAGCCCATGACAGGGAAACAGCTGTGACGGTACAGAATATATTTATGTCATCAGTGTTCCGCGTATATACCAGTCCGGATATGCGCGGGATCCAGCTCGGAGCAGCTCTGAAAAATGTAATGGCTCTGGCAGCCGGGATAGCAGACGGACTGGGATATGGAGACAATACAAAGGCGGCCCTGATCACACGCGGCTGTGCGGAACTTGCCCGGCTTGGAAAAGCTTTGCATGTACAGGAACAGACGGTATACGGTCTGTCCGGTATCGGCGACCTGATCGTGACATGTGCCAGCATGCACAGCCGGAACCGGCGTGCCGGCATTCTGATCGGTCAGGGACACACCATGGAAGAAGCGATGAAAGAAGTACACCAGATCGTTGAGGGGGTGTATTCTGCAAAGGCAGGAAAGACGCTGGCAGACAGATATGGGATCGATATGCCGATCATACAGGCTGTCCATGCGGTCCTGTTTGAAAACAAACCCGCGGCAGCAGCTGTGTATGAACTGATGCAGCGGGTCGGAAAAGACGAGATCGAAGGCTGGGACTGATTCAGAAATTCTGAACACCGATCATGTCGTCAGGGATACTGGCGGCACGGAAGTTTTCGTCCAGCTGATCCAGAGAATCCATTTCGGATTCTGTCAGGTTAAAGTCAAAGATATCGGCATTTTCCCGGATGCGTTCAGGGCGGACAGATTTCGGAATGACGGATATCTGCTGCTGTACAAGCCATCGCAGGCCGACCTGGGCAGCGGTTTTTCCGTAATGAGAACCGATCTGTTTGAGGATCGCGCGGTCATTGTAGATACCGCGGGCCAGCGGAGCATAGGCCTGGATGATAATGCCGTGCTGCTGGCAGTAATGGACCAGTTCTTTCTGATGATTCAGAAGATGGCATTCAATCTGGTTGACAGCCGGTACGATGTCGGACATCATGGCCAGGGTTTCGAGATTGCGGATCGTAAAATTGCTGACGCCGATCGAACGGACAAGGCCTTCTTCTTTGAGCTTTACCATTTCTTTCCAGGTCTGCGGGAAACAGCCGGGAACCGGCCAGTGTATCAGATACAGATCAAGATAGTCAGTGCGCAGCCGATCCAGAGACCGTTCCGCCGAGCCGCGGATATCACCCAGTCTCTGTGCTGTATTCCAGACTTTGGTTGTGAGGTAAAGTTCACTGCGCGGAACGCCGGAGTCAGAAAGGGCGTCGCCCAGGATATCTTCGTTTTTATAGAATGAGGCAGTATCAAACAGCCGGATCCCGCTTTCTAAAGCAGCATGAACTGCCGTGTGCATGTCGCGTTCTCCGGTGATTTTATAAACGCCGAGTCCGGCGAGAGGAAGCGCACGTTCATCATTCAGAAGCAGATTGGGAATCGTATCACTAAGCATGTCGGCTCTCCTTTTTGATCTGCATCTATAATAGCATAGAATGCCTTGTGTTAAAAGGCTGTGCAAGTTTAAAAATGTGTTGCATGAAAAAGAAGAATTGTGTAATGTCTACTATATCAGTATGAAATTAAAGCGGGAGGGACAGAGAATGGGTTTTAAGTCGGATATCGAAATCGCGCAGGAATGCGTCATGGAACCGATCATTAAAGTGGCAGAGCGCGCCGGGATCGAAGAAAAGTATCTGGAACAGTACGGTAAGTACAAAGCAAAGATTGATGACAGAATCCTGCAGGAAAAAGAAGGACAGGACGGCAGGCTTGTTCTGGTGACGGCAATTAATCCGACACCGGCCGGCGAAGGAAAGACCACCACGACGATCGGCCTGATCGATGCACTTCAGAAAATTGGAAAGCATCCCGTCGGTGCACTGCGTGAGCCTTCCATGGGTCCGGTATTCGGTGTCAAGGGCGGCGCAGCCGGCGGCGGATATGCCCAGGTCGTTCCGATGGAAGATATCAATCTGCATTTCACAGGTGATTTCCATGCGATAGGCGCTGCCAACAATCTTTTGGCAGCCATGGTAGATAACCATATTTATCAGGGCAATGAACTGAATATTGATCCCCGCAAGGTTATCTGGAGACGATGTGTCGATATGAACGACCGCCAGCTGCGCAATGTGATCGACGGACTCGGCGGAAAACCGAACGGCACGCCGCGTGAAGACGGATACGATATCACAGTCGCCTCCGAGGTGATGGCTGCTTTCTGTCTGGCAAAGGATCTGAAAGACCTGAAGGCCAGGCTCGCAAGGATCATCGTCGGCTATACTTACGGAAAACCGTCCGAGGAACAGCCTGTCACCGCAGGCGATCTTCATGCTGAAGGTGCCATGACAGCGATCCTGAAAGACGCGATCAAACCCAATCTGGTACAGACACTGGAACATACTCCGGTCATCATTCACGGCGGTCCGTTTGCCAATATCGCGCACGGATGCAATTCCGTGACTGCGACACGCACGGCTCTGAAGCTGGGTGATTACTGTGTGACGGAAGCCGGATTCGGAGCCGATCTGGGCGCGGAAAAATTCCTGGACATCAAATGCCGGATGACAGGTCTGAAACCGAATGCGGTCGTGATCGTCGCTACGGTCAAGGCGCTGAAATACAACGGCGGTGTGGCGAAAGCTGATCTGGGACAGGAAAACCTGCAGGCACTGGAGGCCGGCCTTCCTAATCTGCTGAAGCATGTTTCCAATATCCAGAATGTATATCATCTGCCGTGTGTGGTGGCGATCAATGCCTTCCCGACAGATACGGAAGAGGAACTGAAGCTTGTAGAAGAGAAGTGTAAGGAACTGGGTGTCAATGTGGTCCTGTCGGAAGTATGGGCAAAAGGCGGAGAAGGCGGTATAGCACTGGCTGAAGAAGTTGTGCGTCTCTGCGAACAGGATAACAGCGGATTCTCATTCAGCTATGAGCTGGAAGACGGCGGGATCATGGATAAGCTGGAAGCCATTGCGAAAAAGATTTACGGTGCGGACGGCGTGGAACTGACAGCGGGAGCAAAAAAACAGCTGGCCAAGCTTGAGAAGGCAGGTTACACCAACGTGCCGATCTGTGTGGCCAAGACGCAGTACAGCCTGTCTGATGATCCGGCACTGCTCGGGGAGCCTAAGGGATTTGTGATCACGGTCCGCAATCTGAAAATGTCTGCGGGAGCCGGATTCATTGTCGCGCTCACCGGTGAGATCATGACAATGCCGGGACTGCCGAAACGGCCGGCAGCGGTAGATATTGATGTGAATGAGGAAGGGAAGATCACGGGGCTGTTTTAAAAACGTATACTTCTTTTAAGGTAGAACTGTTGGCAGAAAAAGGTGAATAGTTATGGGAAATGAGATGCGTTATGTGGATTTGAGCTGCAGTGAGTTCGCCGCACGGCTGGCTTCGAAGGATGCGGTTCCGGGCGGGGGCGGTGCGTCTGCCCTGGTGGCTGCGCTTGCGGCGGCTCTCTCAAATATGGTCGGCAATCTGACGGTAGGAAAGAAGAAATATGCCGATGTGGAGGAAGAACTGCAGAATCTGATGAAAAAGCTTGAAGTGCTGCGCGTTGAGCTGCTTGATCTGGTTGAAGAGGATGCCCGTTCCTTCGAACCTCTTTCAAAGGCATATGGCCTGCCGAAGGAGACAGAAGAAGAGAAACGGCATAAAGAAGAAGTGATGGAGATATGTCTTCATAATGCGGCGCAGGTCCCGTTGGAGATCATGCGGAAAATTGCGGAAATTATTCCGATGACCCGTGTATTCGCCGACAAGGGTTCTGTGATCGCCGTCAGCGACGCGGGTGTTTCGGCTGCGCTGTGCAGCGCGGCCATGCGCAGCGCGGCGCTCAATGTCTATATCAATACCAGACTGATGAAGGAACGGAAGTATGCGGAAATGCTGGATGCAGAGTGCGGCAGTCTGCTCGAAGTGTACTGCGCACAGGCTGATCATGTGTATGCGGATGTGAGCGGCAGACTTTGCACGAAATAAGACAAGAGGTAAAAACCATGGCAATAAGACTGGCAGGAAAGCCTGTATCTGATGCGCTGCAGAATGATATTTCGGAACGGATCGAAGTATGCCGGAAACACGGAGTGGAACCGGCCATGCTTCTGATCCGTGTAGGAGAACGGGAAGATGATCTTTCCTATGAACGGACGATCCTGAAACGGTGTGAGAAACTGGGGATCCTGGTGCGGCAGAAAGTTTTCCCGGCGGATTGTACGCAGGATGAGCTTACGGCATGCATCCGTGAAGGAAATGCGGATGAAACGGTACACGGGATCATGATGTTCCGTCCGCTGCCGAAGCACCTGGACGAGCAGAAAGTGATACGGGCTATTGACTATCGTAAAGATATAGACAGTGTGACCAGACTCTCCATGGCGGGAATATACGCGGATGATCCGAATGTATTTCCGCCCTGTACGGCAGAAGCTGTCATGCGGATCCTGGATCATTACGGGATCCAGCTGGAAGGGAAACGTGCCGTAATTGTCGGACGGAGCCAGGTGATCGGGAAACCGGCAGCCATGCTGCTGATGAAGCGCAATGCGACGATCACCGTATGTCATTCCCGGACGCGTGATCTGAAACAGATCATAAAAGAAGCGGAACTTGTCGTGGCTGCCATCGGCCGCCCGGAGATGCTTGATGGTTCCTGTTTTTCCAAAGGACAGATCATTATAGACGTCGGTATTCATTTTCGTGAAGACGGAACCATGTGCGGCGACGTGAAATATGAGGATGCCGAACCTCTGGCGGAAGCCATCACACCGGTTCCAGGAGGAGTCGGAAGTGTAACGACAAGTGTTTTGCTGGAACATATTGTCAGAGC
>CACZSZ010000228.1 GCA_902783945.1 uncultured Lachnospiraceae bacterium | reverse complement strand
GATGAAAGATGCAATCCGGAGATCGGTGCTCAGATCCAGAATGCCGGAATACGGGTAAAGATCGTAAAAACAGAAGCATAGATGTAATAAAATAAAGGTGGCTGATGCTCCTCAGATGACAGGTCCGGGTATACCCGCAGCTGTCATTTGAGGAGCTTTTTTTAGTAGAAATCGATAAATAGAAACGATAAGACAATAAAACAACAACAAAACAACAATAGTTATATAGTGAATAAGCTGTTGTTTATAATCGAATATTGTTGATTCGAAGAAGCGACTGTGTTACGATAAAAACGAATCAGATGGCAGAAGGATAAAAAGGAGAAAACCATGTATTCATTAGTAGCGGCAGAGCGTCCAACTATGTATTTTGTCGGTGTCACAACAGGGTCATCCTCCATTATGAAAGTTTTTCCGGAATGGGCAAAAGCACTCGGGATCGATGCGGAGATGAAAGGGATCGATATAGCTATTCACGAAAAACCGGAGGTATATCGTGAAGTCGTATCCTTTCTGAAAAATGATCCACTGTCGCTCGGCGCGCTGGTCACGACGCACAAGATAGATCTCTATAATGCGGCGCATGACCTGTTTGATGAAGAAGGCGTCTATGCACAGCAGTTCGGTGAAATATCCTCGATATATAAAAAAGACGGAAAGTTCTGCTGTGATGCCAAAGATCCGATCACGTGCGGTATGGCCATGGAAGAGTTTATCAAACCGGGTTATTGGAAAGAACATCCCGATGCAGGCGTCATGATCATGGGAGCAGGCGGCAGCTGTATCTCCATGTGCTCCTATTATATGAGGAATTTTACGGGTGACGGTGATGATCCGAAAAAGATCGTAGTGGCGAACCGGTCTGAACCGCGCCTGAAAGAGTGCGAAAAGATCAATGAAAAATTCTATCCGGATACAATCCCGGCTTCATATTTCCTGACGCCGGAACCGGGTCAGAATGACGAAGTTATGATGAGAGAAATGGGTGAAGGTTCACTGATCATTAACGCTACCGGACTCGGGAAGGACCGCCCCGGTTCTCCGCTGACCGATGCGGCAGTATTCCCGCAGGATGCGACCGTCTGGGAGATCAATTACCGCGGTGACCTGACATTTATGCATCAGGCTGAAAAGCAGGCGGCAGAAAAGAATCTTCGTGTAGAAGACGGATGGATGTACTTCATATATGGCTGGACACAGGTTATTGCCGATGTCTTCCATCAGGAGATCCTCGGTGAAAAACTGCGGATGTGTTCCGAGGTCGCAAAGAACGTTTCGAAACGCTGAAAGAACAGCTGATATAAAAACGGAAGATGTATGTAAAAGAAGGAGGCATAGAATGGCAAGCTTTAACATTTCTGAGAATCCCTTTGATTTTGAACGTGGATTTATCATCGATTTCAATCCGGATACCGGTCTTTCCATGAAACTGGATACCGGGAAACGTATGCTGTCCCAGATGAAGGGCATGTTCTATAACGATGAGCAGTTCGACAAAGATGTGGCTGCAGGCGACAAACTGGTCTATGAATTTCACAGCATGCCGGCGCCGGAAGATGCCGGGGATCTGGCATTTGGCTGTTCCATCCTGTATCCCGGAAAAGTCGGCGATGAATACTTTTTCACAAAAGGACATTTCCATGAAGTGATCGATACCTGTGAAGTCTATTATTGCCTGAAGGGTCACGGGTATATGCTCTGCGAAAGCCCGGAAGGTGACTGGGACTGCTTCGAGATGCTCCCCGGACAGGTTGTGTACGTGCCGAAGCGGTATGCACACCGCAGCATCAATGTCAGCCCGAATGAAACGCTGATCACCTATTATGTGTTCCGTGCGGATGCCGGTCATAATTACGGCGCGATCGAGACAAAAGGATACCGCAAACTCCTGGTAGACCGGGACGGCGTACCGACGATCATTGACAATCCGAAGTGGAAATAACCGGGTTTTATGCGGAAGATCGTAACGGTAACCGGAGAGATTTCTCCGGAAGAACTGGGTTCCTGCCAGTTTCATGAGCATCTGCTGATCCGGGAGGGACGGTCCCGGGAAATCAATGACGCATTATTCATGGACAGCTGGGAAACCAGTGCTGAAGAAGCGGAACTATTGCGGAAAGCCGGAGGAGATTCCCTGATCGACGCCCAGCCGGGCGGCTGCGGCCGCATGGCAGAAGGGCTGGCCCGGATCTCCCGCAGGACAGGTCTTTCCATCATCTGTTCCACGGGATTTCATAAGATGATCTTTTACCCGGAAGACCACTGGATCTTTCGGGAGAGCAGGGAACGGATCGCGGATTTTTTCGTCCGGGAACTGACGGAGGGCGTGGATAATCATTGCGATCATGAGATCAGCGGAGAAACTGCGGAACAGAAAGCCGGCATTATCAAATGTGCACTGGATGTGGAAAATCTGACACCGCAGTACAAAAAGCTGTTTGAAGCGGCAGCGGAAGCGGCACAGAGAACAGACCGCATTCTGCTGATCCACATCGAACCGGGATCGGATCCGCTGCAGCTTCTGGATTTCCTTCAGCGTGAGGGCATGCCGGCTGACAGGCAGGTCTACTGTCATCTGGACCGCGCTGTCTCCGACTCCGGTGTACACCGGAAAATACTGGAGACCGGTGCTTTCCTGGAATTCGATACGATAGGCCGATATAAATATCACAGTGATGAAGAAGAGATCCGGATCTTTAAAAAGCATATCGGCGGCGGGTTCGGAAAGCAGCTGCTGTTTTCGCTGGATACGACGAGAACCAGGCTTTCCGCCTATGGGCCGACAGAGATCGGACTGGATTATATCCGGCGCGTGTTTGTGCCGCTGATGGAGAAAAACGGCGTGACGCCGGAACAGATCGGGGATATCATGCGCGGCAATCCGCTTCGTGCCCTCGTGGGAAAGGAGAACACATGAATCAGACAAGTATGATACCGGCTCTTGAGGAAAAAAGGATCGTGCCGGTCGTCAAACTGGATCGTACGGAAGATGCAGAGCCGCTGGCGGAGGCACTGATCCGCGGCGGACTTCCGGTAGCAGAAGTGACCTTCCGCACGGATGCGGCGGAAGAGTCGATCCGGATCATGCGCAGGCAATTTCCGGAGATGCTGGTGGGCGCCGGAACAGTCATCAATACGGAACAGGCAAAGAGGGCTCTGGATGCGGGTGCAGCGTTCCTGGTTTCTCCCGGGACAAATGATAAGGTCCTGCAGTTTGCCATTGATCAGAATATCCCGGTTTTTCCCGGTGTCTGTACGCCATCTGAGATCATAACAGCACTGGAGTACGGTCTGGAGATCGTGAAATTCTTCCCGGCGAAGCAGTATGGCGGTCTGGATACGATGAAGGCACTGGCAGGACCGTTTCCAACGATCCGCTTCATGCCGACCGGCGGCGTCAATCTGAGCAATATGAAGGAGTTTCTCGCCTTTAAAAAAATCATTGCGATCGGCGGCAGCTGGATGGTAAAGGATACTCTGATCAATGAAGGGGATTTTGACGGGATCGCAAAACTGACGAAAGAAGCGGTCGGGCTGGCAGCACAGTAAGCCGGTAAAAATATGAGGAGCAAAACATGAAAATTTTGGTGACCCCGACGTCGCTGCAGCCGGAGAGCGGTTCGCCGGTACTGGAGGAACTGAAAGCTTTTTCGGAGGATCTGGTTTTCAATCCGGCCGGGCGTCCGCTGACAGAGGACGAAGTAATCGAAGCACTGCAGGGGTGCGAAGGGTATGTGGCAGGTCTGGATTTTATCACGGAAAAAGTCTTTGAGCACTGTCCGGATCTGAAAGTGATCTCACGCTATGGAGTCGGATATGACCGGGTCGATCTGGAAGCGGCAAAAGCACACGGTGTGATCGTGACAAATACACCCGGTGTAAATGCTGAAGCGGTCGGAGAACTGGCGTTTGGACTTCTGCTTGCTGTCGCCCGCAGGATCCCGAAACTGGACCGGGATACGCGCGCCGGCGGCTGGATGCGCTCCACCGGATTTGAATGTTACGGGAAGAAGATCTGTATTCTGGGACTTGGTGCGATCGGAAAAGTGGTGGCACGCTGTGCGCAGGGATTCGGTATGCAGGTCAGTGCTTATGATCCGTTTATTGATGAAACATACTGTGCGGAACACGATATCCGGATCACAGGCTTTGAAGAAGGCATTGCAGATGCGGATGTGATCAGTCTTCATCTTCCGATGATGGAGAGTACAAGGCATATCATTGACAGGAAGGCCATCGATTCCATGAAACACGGGGCTGTCCTGATCAATGCGTCGCGAGGCGGGCTGATCGACGAGCATGCAGCGTATGATGCGCTGAAGAGCGGGCAGCTGGGCGGACTCGGCCTGGATGCATTTGAGGAGGAACCGCCGAAAGATTCGCCTCTTTTTGTATTTGACAATGTGGTCGCAACACCTCATACCGGCGCTCATACTGCGGAAGCCACTTATAACATGGCGTCCCTGTCGGTGAGGAATCTGATCGAAGTATTGCAGACAGGAACCTGCCGGTACATCGTAAACCGGTGACGCCTAAATCCCGGTGGGGGATAAGACAGGCACAGTATCAGTTGGGAATACAGTGGAATACAAGGAGGTATTATTGTGAAGGCTATTTTGGCACCGATCTATTTCCCGGCAACCAATGAAAGGGAAAGAGGAGAGTTTCAGGATCAGATGCGGGTACTGAAAGAAATGTACGGTGATGTTGCCGAATTTCTGGAACCGATCGCTCCCGGGGAGCCGGCTGCACCGGAGGCAGATGCGATCCTGTTCCCGCAGATGATTTTCGAAGCCTTCCGCGTGGCGGACAAACTGGCAGAATACAATATGCCCATGATCGTCCTGACGTCGCGTTTCGGCACGGTCGAGATGTGGGACTGGGAGATCATTACGTATCTTCGTGAAAAAGGCATGAATGTCTTTTCACCGTATACGGTCGACATTGCAAAGACAGTCCTGCGGGCCCTGGCTGTAAAGAAGACGATGAAAGAAGGCGCGCGTTTCCTGATGCTGCAGGATTCTCCCGGGGAGGGAAAACAGGCATATATCTTTAAGCGCTTCTACTGGTATGAACAGGAGTGCACACAGCGCATGGAAGAAACTTTCGGTATCCGGCTGATCTACCGCAGCTGGAGTGAAGTGTGTGAGGAAGCAAAAAGTATTCCGGACGAAGAAGCACGGAAAGTCTATGAGAGCTGGGATGTGCACCAGGAAGGCGTCTGCGAACATTCCTGCCTGTCTGCGGCAAAACTGTATATGGCAGTAAAATCCCTGATCAATGAGATCGGCGGTGTGGAAGGCGTTGGAAGCAACTGCCTGAATGAGTCGATGTACTGCGATACGACACCGTGCCTTGCGTGGAACATGATTTTTGAGAAGGACAATATTATCTGGGCCTGCGAGGGCGATACGCTGACGCTGCTGAGCACCTTCATTCTGTATCGGTCCATTGAAGCTCCGATCATGATGACAAATCTGTATCCGTTCCTGGTGGGAATGGCGGCACTGGCACACGAGAAAATTGATAAATTCCCGGATATCGAAGATCCGGCAAATCACTGTCTGGGCGTGCACTGCGGATACTTTGGTTTTGCGCCGCGCCAGTTCTGCAGCAGCTGGACCATGCGGCCGAAAGTTCTGGAGATCGTGGACGATAATGCGATCGTGATCGATCAGACATTCCCGAAAGGCGACTGCACACTGACCAAGATCTATCCGGATTTTAAACGGCTGAGCATTATACAGGCAGAGATCGAAGATTACGTGGAGTATCCGGGATCCGACTGCCGCCGCGGCGCGCTGATCCGCTATAAGAACGGAAGCGGAGAAAAGGTCATGGAAAATCTGTGTTCACATCACTCGCTGATCATGACCGGCGATCAGGCGGCCAAGCTGCAGCAGCTGGCCAAAGTATTCGGCTGGGAAGCCATTACCATGTAAAGAGGCAGGAGGTTCTTATGAAACTGCGCAGTGTGGATCACATCGGTATTAACACGCTGAACATTGAAGAGTCGGTCCGTTTTTACACAGATGTATTCGGATTCAGGGAAACCGGACGGGCGGATATGGGCGACCTCACTCTGGTCTATATGGAGACCGGTACAGAGATGGTGCTGGAGCTGTATGACCTGCGCGGAGAAGTGATCCGGGATGAACTTCCCGAAGCCAGACAGGGCTTCCGGCATATCGCATTTTATGTAGAGGATATCCGGGCCTGGACAGACCGTCTGAAAGAAAAAGGTGTGGAGTTTACGATGGAGCTGACGCGGATGCCGCAGATCCGGCGCGATGGGATCCTGGTAAAGGATCCGAACGGATTTATCATTGAACTGACTTCTGAATATGAGGACTGAACTGACGGAACGGGAAGGAGAGCAGGGAATGGAAAAAGTGAAAGTATGCCTGATCGGATGCGGGAGAGCCGGTATGATCCATGCGCGGAATTATGCCGGAAAAGTGAAAAACGCAGAACTGACTGCGCTGTGCGATCCGTTTGAAGCAAGCCTGAAGGCAGCGGCAGAGGAAATATCTGTTCCCTACGTCTATACCGATTATCGCGAGGCCATAAAAAACCCGGAGATCGACGCTGTTGTCGTTGTGACGCCGACCGGACTGCACAGGGAGATCGTTATTGCTGCTGCGGAAGCCGGCAAGCATGTGTTCTGTGAAAAGCCGATGGCGGATTCTGAGGAAGAATGCGAAGAGATGATCGAAGCCTGCCGGAAGAACCATGTCAAACTCCAGCTCGGTTTTATGCGCCGATTTGACAAGAGTTTCCGCAGAGGCAAAGAACTGCTGGATGCCGGTGCGGCCGGTGCTCCGACCTTTATCCGTTCCAATACATACGGTCCCAGCGAGCCGAAGGAATGGATGTATGACGTGCGCAGAAGTTACGGCCCTATCGGAGAAGTCAACAGTCATGATTTTGACACGATCCGCTGGTATGCCGGCAGCGAGGTGAAAAAGATCCGTGCGGTCGGACACAACTTCCGCAGTCCGGAAAAAGCTGCGGAGTATCCGGAATACTATGATACCTGCGGAGTGTTGATGGAATTTGAAAACGGTGTGATCGGTATGATTTCCGGCGCGCAGTACGTTCAGTACGGATATGATTCCCGCACGGAGATCCTGGGGACAGACGGCATTATCAAAGTGGGTACCCAGCATGCCAATTCCGTGGAGGTGGTGGCGAAAGATCAGGTCTGTACAACGGACTCTATCGTATCCTGGCGCACACTGTTTACGGATGCCTATACCGCGGAAGCCAATGCATTTGCCGACTGCATCGTAAACGATACAGAACCGGAAGTGACCGGTCATGACGGAAAGATGGCGCTGCGCATGGTCCATGCAGGTCTTCAGTCGATTCTGGAAGGCCGTGAGATCGAACTGTAAGAGAGAATTGAAAGGAAAATCAATGAAAGCCATACAGCTGCTGGAAAAAGACAGGATCGAGCTGCGGGATGTTCCGAAACCTGAGATTGCCGAAAATGAAATTTTACTGCGCGTCCGTGCTGCCTCGATCTGCGGTTCGGATATCCGCATGTGGAAAAACGGGTACAAAAATGTCACGCCGGAAACACCGCTCACACTCGGACATGAGTTTGCCGGTGAGATCGCGGAGGTCGGCGCAAAGATCAGGGGATATCATGTCGGGCAGCGCGTGGCTGCAGCCCCGAATATCGGATGCGGTACATGTGATCTCTGCGTCAGCGGGAACACGCATCTCTGCAGGAATTATGATGCCTTTGGCATAAGTATTCCGGGAGGATTCGCGGAATACGTCAGAATTCCTTATCATGCAATCTCACAGGGCAATATTGCCATACTGGAGGAGGACATTTCGTATCAGGAAGCTGCCCTTGTCGAACCGCTCAGCTGTGTGTACAACGGACAGAAACTGCTGGGTATCCGTCCCGGTGATGATGTTCTGGTCATCGGGCTGGGACCGATCGGGATCATGCATATTATGACGGCAAAGCTGTTCGGAGCCGGTAAGATCTTTGCCAGTGATCTGAGTGAAGAGCGGATGGAAAAAGCAAAAGAACTGATTCCGGATATTCATCTGATCCGGGGTGATATACGGGAAGGATTTAAGGAATACGGAATCGAGGGTGTCGACGTCTGCATCATTGCCGCTCCGGCGGCTGAGGCACAGGCGCAGTCTCTGTACTATATGAATATGAACGGAAAACTCCTGTTTTTCGGAGGACTTCCCAAAGACAGGGAAAACGTAATGATCAACACAAATCTGATCCATTACAATCAGCTGCAGATCCAGGGATGCACAAAACAGAGTATCTCAGAATACCGCCTCTGCGCAAAGCTGGTCAATGACAAGCGGATCCCGCTCGCGCTGATCATGTCTGATACCTATGAGATAACAGATTACCGGGCGGCATTTGAGAATGCGGCTGCCGCAAGAGGGCTCAAACATGTAATTACCTTTTGATATCGGAATCATTCGGAATCAAACAGAAATACTGGGATGTAAATGAAAAAGGAGGACACGGTATGAAGGTTGGTATTGACAGTTATTGCTATCACAGGCTTTTCGGTGAAGTATACGATATGCAGGAGACGCCGGAAAAGTATAAAACTGTGGATGATCTGCTGGAACTGGGCAAGCGCCTCGGAGTAGACGGGATCTCACTGGAAACCTGTTTCCTGCCGAGCCTGGACGACGGCTATCTGAAGGAATTGGGGGCAAAGCTGAAAGAATACGGATTTGATACCGTGTTTGCGTGGGGACATCCGAACGGACTGGAGCGCGGTCTGAATCAGGAAGCGTTCGAAGAAATGAAAAGTCTGATCCCCAAGACAACACTGCTCGGGACCGACGTCATGCGGATCACGGGGTCAGCGTTCGACTGGCGGCATGAAAACCACCGCGATCATATAGAACGGCTGGTTCCCATGTATAAAGAAGCGACAAAGATCGCCGAGGACTGCGGTGTCCGTCTGGCGGCGGAAAACCATATCGACTATACGTCAGATGAGATGCTGGAGATGATCCAGGCTGTGGATTCCCCGAATTTCGGCATCAACTTCGATACCGGCAACTTCCTTCGTCTGCTGGATGATCCGATCAAAGGGATGGAGAAGCTGGCACCGTATGTATTCTCCACACATATCAAAGATCTTGTCATGCATCCGACGGCGCGTCCGGATGACTGGTACTTCTTCTGCGGCGTGCCGGTCGGTATGGGACTGGTCGACAACCTGAAGCTGGCGCAGATATTGAAAGAGCACAATTATCAGGGATTCCTGGCGGTCGAGATCGACGCTCCGGCTCCTCAGTGGCTGAATATGGAAGATGAAGCCATTGCCGTCAGTGTATTCAATCTCAAAAAGATAGCCAAAGCCGTCGGCTGAAAGGAGAAGAAGAGATGAAACTGAATATCGGGATCATCGGAATGGGCTTCATGGGACGTGCGCACAGCAATGCATGGAGCCAGTTGAATAAGTTTTTTGATACGGATGTTGAGATCTGTCTGAAAGCGGTTGCCTGCCGGGACAAAGCCCGCGGGGAGGCGTTTGCGAAAAAGTGGGGATACGAGAGTGTTGAAACTGACTGGCGCGCGATGATCGCACGGGACGATATCGATGTCGTGGATATCCTGACACCTACTTATGCACATAAGGAAATGGCGGTCGAAGCCATGAAGGCCGGCAAGCATGTGATCTGCGAAAAACCATGTGCGCTGACCTGGCAGGAATGCCATGAGATGGCGGAAGTCGCGAAAGAGACGGGCGTTGTGACGTATCTGAACCATAACTACCGCCGTGTGCCGGCTGTTGCACTGGCAAAACAGATGATCGAAGAGGGACGTCTGGGAACCATCTATCATTACTGCGGCAAGTATATGCAGGAGTGGATCATGGATGAAAACTTCCCGCTGACCTGGCATCTGCAGAAAGAGGCGGCAGGCGCCGGTCCGCTGTATGATCTGGGCAGCCACAATGTTGATCTTGCGAGATATCTGGTCGGCGAGCCGACGGCGGTCCAGGCAAGTCTTCGGACGATCGTGAAGGAGCGTCCGGAAGCCAGTGCAGGCGCGGCCACCTTCTCGGCTGGAGAGTCCACTGAAGGCAATGCCAAAAAACCGGTCACGGTCGACGACGCAGCATTCCTGATCCTGGATTTTGAAAACGGTGCCATAGGCAGCATGGACACATCGCGCTTTGCCGCAGGCCGGAAGAATTTCAACTGCTTCGAGATCTACGGAAGTAAGGGAGCGCTCTGCTTCAATCTGGAACGCATGAATGAACTGCAGTACTACGATATGACAAATGACGTGGATCATCAGGGGTATCGTCCGATCCTGGTAACAGAGGGATCGCATCCCTATGTCGGCGCCTGGTGGCCGCAGGGTCATATCATCGGGTATGAACACACCTTTGTACATGCGTTCTATGACTTTGTGGAAGCAGTCAGAACCGGCGGTAAGATGACGCCTGACTTTGAAGACGGTGAGAAGATCACAAAAGTACTGCAGGCGGCGCAGATTTCCGATGCAGAAGGACGCAAAGTCAGGATAGATGAACTGAAGTAACAGGCAGGATCCGGAAAAACCGGATAAAGGAGCGCTATGAAAAGCAAGGTCAGTATCGGTGTGGCCGGTCTTGGATTCGGTCTGGAGTTCGCTGCGATCTACTGTGACCATCCGGATGTGGATAAGGTCGCGATCTGCACGCGGAATCCCGGGACGCTGAAAAACGCCGGTGAAATGCTGGGAATACCGGAAGAATTGCGATTTACAGATTTTGACAGGATGGCGGAATGCGAAGAACTGGACGCGATCCACGTGATCACGCCAATTGCCGAGCATTATCCGCAGACCATGAAAGCGCTCCGTGAAGGAAAACATACAGCCTGTACGGTGCCGATGGCACTGACAGTCGATGAGCTGAAAGACATCGTGCAGGCTTCCCGCGAGGCGGGGAAGATCTACACTATGATGGAGACGTCTCTGTACACCAGAGAATATCTCTATGTGAAAAAGCTCCGGGACGAGGGGAAACTTGGCCGTATCCAATACGTATATGGCGATCATATGCAGAATATGTCACTGGAAGGCTGGGGCGGATACTGGCAGGGATTTCCCCAGTTCTGGTACGGGACTCATGTGCTTTCGCCGCTGCTGGACATCGTCGGAACAAAGGCGCAGAGCGTGCGCTGTCTGGGATCCGGGCGCGTCCTTCCGGAACGGGCAGAGGTGTACGGATGCAAGTATGCCGTGGAAACGGCAACATTCCGTCTGAAAGATTCCGATGTGGTGGCAGAAGCCCATCGCTGTCTGTTCGATACGATCCGGCAGTGCAGGGAGGGCTTTAACGTATACGGGGATAAGCTGTCCTTCGAATGGGAAGATACGCTGGATGAAGGGCACACGCTGTACATGGGGATCGACGATTTTGAAAAAATCACAGCTCCGGACGCTGTGGATAATCTTCCGGAGGCAATCCGAAAATACGCATACAGAGAGAATCTGAAAGATCCGAACCAGCCCTCCTGTATTCAGGGCATGGGACACGGCGGGTCACATCCTCAGCTGTGTCATGAATTTGTGCGGGCAATCCTGGAAAAACGGGAGCCGTATATGAGTGCGACCCGTTCCGCAAATTACACGGTGGCCGGAATCTGCGCGCAGGAAAGTGCGTTTAAAGACGGAGAAGAAGTGCCGGTTCCGGATTTTGACGAGCTGTTTCCTGAACCGCTGGAGTTCTGCTGAAGACAGTAATGAATTTGGAGATAGTATGTTCAAGACGGTCAATCATATCGGAATCTATACGACGGACAGAGACAAGGCGGCTGAATTTTATCGTG
>CACZSZ010000227.1 GCA_902783945.1 uncultured Lachnospiraceae bacterium | reverse complement strand
TCGTTCCAGCAGCGGATCGCCAGCGCATCAAGATGATATGCTTCAATATACTCATCGATCACCACCGATATTTTGGCCAGCATGCATTTCTTTTTCGCCGGCACGCACGAAAAATCTGTATAGGTACTTAATCTTTCGATCCGAGCCAGAACATCCGGATCGTCGTCTGCCTTGTGTTCCACTTTGTACACCAGTTCAGAGAGATCAAAGGATTCCACCGTGATTCCGTTTTTCTGTAATCCTATCTCGTCAAACCGTGTCGTTTTAAAGGCAGTCGTTCTGGCCCCCAGACATCCGATCGTAAACCGTTTCATTCCGTTTACCACACGGCAGACAGCGGCAAAATCTCTGAGATTCTCTCGGAATTTATCCGACAGCGGATGAACCACATGCGGTTTCAGCACGGTAAACGGAACCTGATACTGTGTAAAGACATCCGTAACGGAAAATTTCCCGCAGAAGGCATCTCTCCTGTGCTGAAAATCCATTTTCCCGATCTCGTCCGGATAAGCCTGCATCAGGATCGGCACACCGGCATCCTGCAAAGCAGCGATCGCCCCGTTCTCATCGGCAAAGATCGGCATGGAAAAGATCACGCCGTCATACCGTCTTTCGTGCGATTTGAGCCAATCGGCATACAGCCGCCCCTCTTCTCTTGTCTCGATCCCGCCGTAGCGCGTCAGTTCCTGATCCATGGCTATATAATCATATCCCGCCTCTGTCACGGCTTTGATCATGTCTTTTCTGGCCTCATAGATCAGTTCTCCCGGCATAAATCCCCTGTTGCAAAAAGCCAGTGCGAATGTCATTTTTTTATTTTCCATTATCAGACCCCTTCTCTTTGAAGTGAAACAATACATGTACAGTTATGTTTTATTTTAACACTTTTTGCAGGCACAGAGTCAAAAAAGAGAGTTTCGGAAAGCCTTTGTTTTTATTTTGCGGCAAATCCGTTTTCTTTTGGCAAAAAGCATGTGCAAAACCATTCTTTATGGTAGAATATAGTATATTTACTTCTGCATGATAAGCACATTCTGATACTTAAAGGAGGTAGAACGTAAAGTGGGTAAAGAAATCGTAGCCATGCTGCTTGCCGGCGGACAGGGTTCCCGTTTATATGCCCTGACACAGAAACTGGCAAAGCCGGCAGTTCCATTCGGAGGGAAATACAGAATTATCGATTTTCCCATTTCGAACTGTGTGAACTCCGGTATTGATACGGTCGGAGTACTGACACAGTATCAGCCGTTCGTTTTGAATGAGTATATCGGGAACGGACAGCCGTGGGATCTGGACAGACTGAACGGCGGCATCCATGTACTGCCGCCATACCAGAAAGCGGACGGATCCGACTGGTATAAAGGAACGGCCAATGCCATTTATCAGAATATCGCATTTATTGAGAGGTATGATCCCAAATACGTGATCATCCTTTCCGGCGATCAGATCTGTAAACAGGACTATGCGGATTTCCTTGCTTTCCACAAAGAGAAAGACGCAGAATTCTCCGTAGCCGTCATGGAAGTTCCCTGGGACGATGCATCCCGTTTTGGCCTGATGGTGGCAGATGAAAACGATAAGATCACAGAATTCCAGGAGAAGCCGAAAAATCCGAAATCCAATCTTGCTTCCATGGGTATCTACATTTTCAACTGGGATATCCTGAAAAAGTATCTGGAAGAAGATGAGGCGGATCCCGATTCCGAAAATGACTTCGGCAACAATATCATTCCAAACCTGCTCAAAGATAACCGCAGAATGTATGCGTATCATTTCAGCGGATACTGGAAAGATGTAGGAACGATCCCCTCTCTGTGGGAAGCAAATATGGAGATACTGGATCCCGAACATTCCGGTATCAACCTGTTTGATGATGACTGGAAGATCTACAGCCGTAATGCGGGAATGACCGGCCATAAGATCGGCAGCGGCGCCGTGGTCGAAAATTCGATGATCACAGACGGCTGCCGGATCGACGGTACCGTCCAGCACTCTGTATTATACGCAGGTGTTAAGGTTGCTCCCGGTGCCATTGTCAAAGATGCCGTCATCATGGGCGGCTCTGTCATCAAATCCGGAGCCGTCGTAGAACACTGTATCGTAGCTGAAAATGCCGTGATCGGCAGCAACGCGAAAGTTGGCGTACAGAAGGACGGTGAATCCTTCGGCGTAGCGACGATCGGCCCCGGCGTATATGTCGGCGACGACGCTGTGATCGGTTCCAATGCGATGGTAAGAGAAAATGTAAAGGACGGTGAAGTGCAATGGTAAGAAACAAAAGCGCCTTAGGCATCATTTTCCCGAACAACTATGACAGCCTGGTTCCCGAACTGACCAGCATCCGTTCGATGGCTTCTATTCCGTTTGCAAGCCGCTACCGTCTGATCGATTTCGTACTCTCCAGCATGGTGAATGCCGGGATCGACAATATTTCTGTTCTGGCACAGTCAAATTACCGTTCCCTGATGGACCATCTCGGAGCAGGACGTGAATGGGATCTGACCCGGAAAAACGGCGGTCTTACCATATGGCCTCCGTTCGCGGAAAAATCCATGGTGACATACAAGGGACGGATCGATTCCCTTGCACACATTATGTTCTTCCTGGAGAAGCAGAAGGAGCAGTATGTGATCCTGACGGATACGAATATCGCCGCAACGTTTGACTTCAATGCCTTTATTGACGCGCATATTGCCAGCGGAGCCGATGTCACCGTGGCATATACCATAGAGGAAATACCTGCTCCCGCAAGAGCCGAGAAACAGATGGGCCGGGAAATGTACTTCACCTACAAGCTTGATGAAAACAGCCGTGTCACTAAAGTATCCATCAATTCCCAGGAGGACGGCCTCCAGAACTTCGGCATGAATATCTACTGCATCTCCAGGGAATACCTGATCAACATGGTTAAGGAAGAATATGTGAACGGAGCTGTTTATCTCGAGAGAGATGTCCTGATGAAAAACCTGGATACGATTCATGTACAGGGTTACAAGTTTGATGGATACTATGGCAGGATCCATGACATGAAATCCTATCTTGATGAAAACTTAAGACTGCTCGATGATGAGAATCTGAATGCTCTTTTTGCAAACTGTCCTGTCTATACCAAGCTGCGTGACGATAATCCGACCAGATACATTACCGGTGCAAAAGCAGTGAACACCATGGCCGCTGACGGCTGCGTGATAGAAGGCACAGTTGAAAACTGCGTGCTGTTCAGAGGTGTGAAAATCGGCAAAGGCGCTGTTGTTAAAAATTGTGTTTTAATGCAGGATACCGTGATCGGCGACGGCGCATCCGTCGAGTATATCATCACGGACAAAAACGCTGTGATCTCGGACGGCAAAAGTGTTAAAGGCAGTGATTCTTATCCGTTCTATATCTCTAAAAGACACGTCATATAATAAAACTGCCACGCAGAACAGAAGAAGTCCGGCGCAATGCCGGACTTCTTCCTTTTCAATTCTCCCCTGTTCCATGTTGCCGGTACACATCAGGCGGCGTTCGCCACGGCTGATCTCACTTTACTGAGTCTGCGTCTGCAGAGAACTGATCGCTTCCTTCGTGCCGAGCGTCACTGTCAGTTTCTTTTCCTTATACTCCCCGTTATCCGCGCGCAGCACCGTCAGTTCCACTTCTTCTCCGCTCCCGTAATACTGGATCTCATCCATCACATCTTCTACGGTTACGACTGTCATTCCGTCGAATTCGATAAGAATGTCGCCTTTCAGAGCACCTGCCTCCGCAGCAGGACCGTCTTCCGCGATCTCCGCAAAGCCGACACCCAGCGGGGTTCCGTACAGCTGTGCGAACTCTTCACCGATATTTACCAGAGAAACTCCCAGATATCCCTGTTCGTCTTTGGAAAGCTTTTCTCTCGTGGCCTGATTCATCAGTTTTTCCAGGATCGGCATCGCCTTGGACATCGGAATTGCGTATCCCACGTTATCCACGGTCACACCGGAAGATGTAAATGCGGATTTTGCTTCGTTGATCCCGATCAGTTCTCCCTTCATATTCAGGAGGGCGCCGCCGCTGTTGCCGGAGTTGATCGCGGCATCCGTCTGGATCAGACCGCTGGAAACGAACTTATTATGACCGTCGCTCAGATCCAGTTCCCGGTTGAAAGCGCTGACATATCCGCTTGTGACGGACTGGCCGACTCCCAGTGCATTCCCGATCGCAACGACCTGCTCGCCGAGGACGAGAGCATCGGAATCCCCGATCTTTGCAATCTTGATCTCGGACATCGTCTCTTCCGGGATATCTTCCCGGTTCACGGCTACAATCGCCAGATCATTATGTCTGTCCGTGCCTTTGATCTCTGCCTCCACCACTTCTTCGTCGATAAAACCGACTGAGACCTCCTGAGCATCCTCGATCACATGGTTGTTCGTCGCGATCAGCAGCTCCGTATCATTTTCTCCGACGATCACACCGGTGCCTGCTCCCTGCGCTTCATATGTCTGGGTCCCGAAAAAGCTCTGCATTTCCTGAACAGACATTGTAGAGATCGTGACAAGCGACGGCATCGCGTCATAGGCCACCGCAGCGACTGTTCCCGCAGCTTCTATATTTTCAGGTGCCATCAGCTTTTCGGCGGCAGCGGGCGCCAGTGGTTTTTCAGCTGCGAAGGCTGTCACGGATCCGGCAGCCAGACCGACGGCCAGTGCCGTAGATGCAACAAACCCCCATCTTCTGTTTCTTTTTGCCTTTTCAATTCTATTCATGTTTTTCCCCTCTCTTCTGTTTTTGTATGGTATGTCACCCTGTCCAGCCGGAACCATTCTCCGATCCGGAACGATTCATGACTTGTTAATATTTCATAATGACAGGGTAAAGGGGAAATGTGTTCATATTGTGAAGAGCCTGTGTTTGCATTGTGAAAAGACTGCGAAAAAAATGTGTTTGTGCCTTCTACCAATCACCTGTCAGGCCGTCAGCGGCACAAAGAAACTCCTCGCGTGAGATAAAAAAGCTTTTCCCGATCACCGGGACATTCACATAAAAGATGCCGCCGCGGCGCTGGATACTCCACGGATACCATCCCGGTTCGGATGTCCATCCGAAGTTTTCGTTTTCCCCGTCCCCGATCTCTTCCGCAAATATCCTGAAATCAACGGGGCTGTTCCCGACATAGCTGATGCGGAACGAGGTCTTTTCGCCGTCGAGCCCTATCTCTATCGATGCCCACCCGGCGCCGTCTATCCCTCCGCTTACCTTAAAAGAATGCGTCAGTTCGCGTATGCGCTCTTCACGGCTCAGCCGGTCGAAATACCGCCAGATGTTCGGCATCAGTGCAGGACGGCCTTCTATTCCCATTCCGACCGCGGGATCGTCCGCCGCATGAACCGCGTGATCATGTCCGGCTTTCTCTCTGAAATCGGTTTCCTTCGCTCTTTCTGCTTCCGGGGCTGCTTTTCGCCGCGCCTCTTCGCGGACACTCTCTTTGGTAATGTATACCGTTCCCGCAAAGGCGCCTCCTGCAACTGTCACTTTTTTCGGCATGCGCAGAAAGAGCTTTCCGCCGTATCTGCAGTATCCATTGCGGGCGAATGCCCCGCTTTCGATACACCGTACGGAATCGGGAATATAGAACGCGTCAGCTTCATCGTATTCATAAAAGGCTTCTCTGCCTATACTGGTGACCGGTCTGCCGTCTATCTCGTCAGGAATGACAACGGTGGTATAATCCGCCTCACCGGTATGGCCGATCCGCCCGCAGCATCCCATCAGACGGATGCCGTTGTTTTTCTCATCCTGTTCAACGATCCATTCACCACCGTTTTCAGGTGCCCTGAAGACAAACTTCTGTCCGTCTCTGTCTGTGCATTCCAGATCCAACAGCAGAGCGATCTCCGCCGCCAGAGCATCCCTGTCCGTGACGATCTGCCTGAGCGAGGTTATCTTCGAGAGCACGGACCAGGAGTAATACTTCAGGCTCCTGGGAAGATCCAGTATTTCTATCCCGGGCAACGCTTCCAGGGCATAGATCGGAAGCTGGTCGGCCCCCTCCGGGATGACCAGTTTTTCTATTCCCGGATAGTACCGTATATCATCGTCCTCAACGATCAGCCCGCTGACCTGCCCGGGGCCGGTAAGAACGGCCCGGCCGGCATTCAGGAAGGCATTGCAGTTTTTCATCTCCAGCCCTTCCGGGATCCTCACCTTTTCGAGAGCCGTGCAGTCCTGGAAAGCGGCATGCCCGATCGCCTTCACGCTGTCGCCGAGGTAAACCTCCCTGAGGGAGCTGCAGCCG
>CACZSZ010000226.1 GCA_902783945.1 uncultured Lachnospiraceae bacterium | reverse complement strand
GTTTTTCCGCAATGACTCCATTTTTTCTTTAAACATAGGGGCAGTTACCGGAATTACTTTTTCCTCGTTATAACAGGGAATGACCAGGTATAAAACAGGATTGTTCATCTATTTCCCTCCGCCGCTTATATGCTCTCTTCCTTCTATCTGAAGAATGCAATTGTTTCTTCCAGGCCCTTTCTAAGCGTCACCTGCGGATTCCACCCCAACTGTTTCCGGGCAAGAGAGATGTCCGGCCGGCGCCGTGTGGGATCATCCTGCGGAAGCGGACAATGTATAATTCGTGATGCAGAACCCGTGATCTCCAGAATCATCTCTGCGACCTCACGCACTGTATGTTCCTCAGGATTTCCGATGTTGATCGGACCTGTGATATCTTCCGTATTCATCATACGAATCAGAGCTCCCACCGTATCACTCACATAGCAGAAACTTCTGGTCTGGTTTCCATCCCCATACAGTGTAATATCCTTGTTCTCAAGGGCTTCCATTATAAAATTCGGCACCACTCTGCCGTCCTCCTGCCGCATGCGCGGTCCATAGGTATTGAAAATACGGACAACACGGATATCCGTTCCGTACTGTCTGTGATAATCGAAGAACAATGTCTCTGCCATCCGTTTCCCCTCATCGTAACATGCCCGAATTCCGATGGGATTGACGTTGCCCCGGTAGTCTTCCTTCTGCGGATGTATCAACGGTTCCCCATACACCTCGCTTGTACTCGTCTGCAGCACCCGTGCTCCTCTTTTCCGAGCAAGTTCGAGTGCATGAATCGCTCCGAGATAACTTGTATTGGCAGTCGCTACAGGATCACGCTGATAGTCCAGCGGACTTGCAGGACAGGCAAGGTTATAGATTTGGTCTACCTTATAGTCGAATGCCTCCCGCACATCCCCTTTTACAAACCGGAAATCCGGCTGTACTGTCAGATCTGCTAGATTATCGAGACTGCCTGTATACAGATTATCCAGACAAATTACCTCATTTCCCTCGGAGAGAAGTCTTCTGCAGAGATGTGATCCTATAAATCCTGCTCCGCCTGTCACAAGCACTTTTTTCTTCATTTTTTTGTGTTTTCCCCTATCACGTTTCGTATTTTAGTTGAGCTCTGTTCTTTTGTGTAAGGAAAAAACCGGATGTCTGCGCCAAGCTTCTGCAGTTCCGCCTTCTCCCACTCCCAATACGCATTCCCTTCGTAATCATCTCCAGAAAAAAAACAGTCGAAGGGCCGCCTGTGCCATTCCTCGATACGAGAAGGCGATTTATCAATCGATACCACCTCGTCGACATAACGGACCGCCGCAACGATCTCCATACGTTCTTCCAGAGGAATTACGGGAGCATGTTGTTTATACTGCATTACCAGTTCATCTGAGAGCAGGCCGACACGAAGGAAATCACACTCCTCCTTTGCCCGTTCGATCAGGCGCAAATGTCCGATGTGAAACAGATCAAAAACGCCCATCAGAAGTCCTGTATGATATGGTTTCTTATTTTTTTTCATATTGTTGCCAAATTCCTTCTTTCTCTAATAAGATCCTTTTACAGCATAATTTCTGCGTACTTTTTATACCGGTTCTATAAACTGGATATCAAATCAAATCCCTGTAAGAAGTTTCCGTATAAAACCGGACTCTTTTGCGGTGGGTTCTTTTCTCCGAAGGAGGAAGATCCATAAAGTTTTCTCCGTAGCGCCGAATCAGCCATTCCCGGTAATTTGCCGGTACGCAGATTTTCATGTCCTCGAAGGGAAGCTCCGCCACTTCAAAACACTCGGATTCTTTATATACATTCCTGTTTTCCCAGTCTCCGTAATAACAGGCCAGGATCGCACGCAGGCCTGTCTCATGGCAGGAAGTACAGAGTTCCCCGATCTTCCGGATCAAAGTCATCCGACGTACAGTCCTGCAGACAATATAATAAAAACTGATCTGACTTCCACTCACATCATGTATCATAGTATTCGCAAGCGGATACAATTTTGCAAACAAAACCCTCTGCCGCAGCGTAATTTTTTTCTGCAGTTTTTGCCTTTTCTTTTCGTCCCGGGGACAGCGGTCCAATGGGAAGATATCAACCCAGATGCCCTGGTGGCATCGTTTCCCACGGTTTTGCAGCTCAAGCGCCGCCGTACGTTCATCTCTCACCTTACAGTAGCCGCCGTAAAAACAGCTGAGATCACTCTCCGGAGTCTGAAGAAAGAAATCCTCTCCCAACTCCCCCGGAGCGACTTTCAGAAAACGGTCGTAGTCTTCACGCGGCATAGCCAGATCCACATCGTCGTCCCAGGGAATAAACCCGCCGTGGCGTACTGCACCGAGGAGCGTACCGTGAATCGCCATATACCTGATGTTATTTTGTCTGCAGATCATGTCAAGCCGCCGGAGAATTCCCAGCTGTACCCGGTGTACTGCACGCAGCTGCAGATCTATTTCATTTCCCAAAAGCCTGCGGCTCCGTTCCTCCAGTTTTCTCCGGTCAATCCACGACCATTCATAAATCTGCTGATATTTCTCCCAATTCCGATTCTCCGAAACAAACCTATCTTCCCGGACCTGAAATCCATTCCACAGATCCGCGAGACCGAATCGGGTCTTGACCTCTTCCAGAGGAAGTACTTCCTCTGCCTCGGGAATATGCAGCCAGGTATAGAAAAGCGCACGGAACAGCACATATCTCGCCGGGCAGTTCTGTACCGCAAACTCCTGATCATAATACCTGATCATCTTTCCCGCGCGGAATGAATTCAGCGGTATCATATCGATATAGGCTTTTTTCAGGACCGGCCGCAGTACCTCTGCAGGAGCCCCCCATTTTTCTGCCATGTCCCCAGGGAGTTCTGCGCTTTCCTCCGACGAATGCAGGACATCCTCATAGAATTCCCAAAAGGTCTGAAGAAAAGCCTTCGGATCGCTCCGGATCTGCTCTTTCAGCCAAGTCATCATCGTCTTCTCGCGGATCAACGGCATCTGGATCGTATCATTCTGCCACTTCTGCTCTACTGTACATACTCCTCTCTGTCTGATTTCCTCCAGATTTTCATAGGCGGTCCGAAGCGCCGGTATCCCTTCCTTACATAGTGCTTTCTTTTCCGCAGTGCCGTCCGAAAAAAGCAGCGTGGCAAAGCCATGTTCTTTTCCGCGGTCCGCTGACAATGCTGCAAAGATAACATGCGGATCCGGACCTTTCTCTTCCTGAGCCCTGCACTCCGCCAGATAATAGTCAGTCAGCTGAGGAAGCATCTTTTCCCGGACTATGTCATTATAAAGATCCCCCTCCGCCGCGATAAAAGGACTGTTGAAAGGATCAAACGGAATGATCCTGTCGGTAATTGGCCCCTCCGGGAGATATTCATCTGAATACACTGCCTGCACGAATTTTTCATCCGGCATAGGGTAGTACATACGGATCGCCGGAAAGCCGTTTTTTTTCAACATTCCGCACATTTCATTTCCGGTAAACAGATGTGTGTCCGGGATCGAATTCCTCAATCCCGCAAAAGGGGTCTCAACCCATTCATCCAGACTTCCGCTGAGATACTTCAGTCCGAATCGATTCCTGAATCCAAGCAAAAATATACCATCCGGAGAGAGCAGCCTTCTGACCTTGTTTAAAAAAGAATCCTGATCCGAAATCTTTTCCAGACAGTCCAGCACAATAACATAGAAAAACTGCTTTTGCCTGTACTCTTCCTTCAAAAACTCATCGGGAAGCGCCACACTGACTCCACGGACCGCTCCGTGAAACATGTGTTCCAACGGCGTCGGATCCGGGCTGATAAGAAGAACCTCGGCATCTGTTTGGAACGGATACCAGCAGAGCAGTGTCTGCCTCAGCTCTTCCGGTATTTCGTTTTTCCTTATTTCATTCATATTGTATTTCTTTCTTTGTCCAGTCATCGTAAGGCTTCAGGCTGACCCAATGATATCCCTCCGCCATATACATCTCCTCCGCAAGTTCCGGGGATATCACCTCTCCCGGCCTGTAGAACAG
>CACZSZ010000225.1 GCA_902783945.1 uncultured Lachnospiraceae bacterium | reverse complement strand
AGGCACAAGTCCACAACCGGAGGGAGGTTAGGTCTGGGCAATGGCAAATGTGATCGTCAAAGAAAACGAGACATTGGACAGTGCACTGCGTAGATTTAAACGCAGCTGTGCGAAAGCCGGTATTCAGCAGGAGATCCGGAAGCGTGAACATTATGAAAAACCGAGTGTTCGCCGCAAAAAGAAATCCGAAGCTGCAAGAAAGCGCAAATATAACTGAGATGAAAGGCTCTGACAGTTTTTTCTGGCAGAGCTTTTTCGTTATGCCATACCGGTTTGTATCAGGCCTGAAAGATGCAGATGAAGTCATATATCACAACAGAATATAACATCTCTCTGCCGTATCCTTCCTGTGCAGGCAGTGAAATAAAACTTGCTTTCTTCTCGGATATGCATAATTGCTGCAATTATGGAGAGGCAGAAGAACTATATACCCGCCTGAAAGCTCTGAAACCGGATCTTGTACTGTGCGGAGGTGATTCCATTGTGGCGAGTCCCGGTAAAAAGACAGACGGGGCTGTAAAATTTCTCCGGCGTGTCGCAGAGCAGTTCCCACTTGTAATAGGAACGGGAAATCATGAGTTCCGTGCACGGCTGTATCCGGAAACATACGGAACCATGTATGCCTCCTATCATGATCCCATGCTTAAAACAGATAACGTATATCTTCTGGAAAACACACATCGTTTATTTACTGTAGGGAATGTCCCTGTCCGTGTATACGGGTTTGAACTCCCGCGTATTTATTACAGACGTTTCAGAAAAAACCATGTGCCTTCAGAGGAAATCAGCAGCATATTCGGAGAACCTGACAGCAAAGCAGTCACGATCCTTCTGTCACACAATCCCGTCACTCTTCCGGCCTGCCTGGAGTGGGGTGCTGATCTTACACTTTTCGGACATGCACATGGCGGGATCATGCGTATCGGCAGTCACAGCGGTCTGATCAGTCCGGAATTCCGGCTTTTTTCTTCTAATGTATATGGTCACTTTCAAATCAACGGAAAACATGGTATTATTAGTTCCGGCTGCGGTGAACACACTATACCGGTCAGGGTCCATAATCCCAGAGAAGTTGTAGGAATCCACATGACCATTACAGACTGAGGCAGGCGTTTATGTCTATTTCTGTCAAGCTGCAGGTATTCGAGGGTCCGCTGGATCTGCTCCTGCATCTCATCGATAAAAACAAAATCGACATTTATGATATCCCGATCGCTGAGATCACGGATCAGTATCTGGATTATGTCCGTAAGATGGATCACGAGGATATGGATGTCACCAGTGAATTTATGGTCATGGCTGCAACATTGATCGATATCAAATGCCGGATGCTTCTGCCTAAAGAGGTTAATGAAGAAGGCGAAGAGGAAGACCCAAGAGAAGATCTTGTCCGTCAGCTTCTTGAGTACAAAGCATATAAAGCTATGGCCGGCGAACTGAGGACGTGCATGGAAGATACGGGGGATCTCGTATGCCGTACACAGAGTCTTCCTCAGGAGGTCCGGGTATTCCGTCCGAAGGCAGATCCGGAAGAACTTCTTGCAGGAATGACACTGGAAAAGCTGCATGAGATCTTCCGGTTTGTACTGCAGCGTCAGGAAGATAAAATCGACCCGATCCGCAGTAAATTCGGCCAGATAGAGAAAGAAGCGGTCTCGCTGCCAGACAAACTCGACTTTGTGGAAATATACACACGAAAAAAGAGAAAGGTCTCTTTCCGCAAACTCCTGGAGAACCAAAGGGGACGCATGCAGGTTGTCGTTACGTTTCTTGCCGTTCTGGAGTTGATGAAACTCGGAAAGATCCGTGCCCGGCAGGATTCTGCTTTCGGAGATATTGAACTGGAATCTCTGGAGGATACCCACGAAACAGGGCTGGTCGGCGACAGCTACCGGATGGAAGAAGCCGTCGGAGGAGAAAATGCCTACTGAAAATATTGATGAGAACTGCATAAACCCGCTCGCTGCCTTAGAGGCGATTTTATTCGCTATGGGTGATCCTGTAGAAACAGACCGTCTGGCTGATGCCATAGAAAAAACGCCTGAAGAGACCAGGCAGCTGCTGTCTGAACTGAAGGAACGATTCAACAGGGAAGAGAGCGGCATACAGCTTCTGTGTCTGGATGATGCGTGGCAGCTGTCTACAAAAAAAGAATACTATACCCAGCTGATCCGGATCGCAAAGCAGCCGAAAAAGCCGAATCTGACAGATGTTATGATGGAAACTCTCTCCATTATCGCCTATAAACAGCCGGTAACCCGCTCGGAAATAGAGAAGATCCGCGGAGTGAGCTGCGAACATGCTGTAAACCGGCTCATGGAGTATGAGCTGATCTGCGAACTGGGACGTCTTCAGGTTCCCGGACGGCCGATCCTTCTGGGAACAACAGATAAGTTTCTTCGCTGTTTTGGACTTGACTCAACGGAAGATCTTCCTGTGTTGTCACAGGTTGAACTGGAAGATTTTAAAGCGGAAGCGGAGGCGGAACTCCAGGTCCGCGTAGATGTTTAGTATTAACTCTGTACTTTTCAGAAAACGTTTGGAATTGACGTCCATCCAATGGTATAGTACAATCGTTTCAAATGATTAATTATTAACAATGTTGTCGTGCGGAGGTAAACGAATGAGCACAAATATCAACAGTCCTGCAAGAGACAGGATACAATCCTTGCTTGATGCAGACAGCTTTGTTGAGATCGGAGCAGCTGTTACAGCAAGAAATACCGATTTCAACATGAGCGAAAAGAAAGCGGCTTCTGACGGTATAGTTACAGGTTATGGCCAGATCGAAGGGCATCCTGTTTATGTATACAGCCAGGATCCTTCCGTACTGAGCGGTACCGTCGGTGAAATGCATGCTGCCAAAATCGTAAATCTTTACAGCCTGGCTCTCAAAACGGGAGATCCCGTGATCGGTCTGATCGATTGTGCCGGCATGAGACTGGAAGAGGGTATGGATTGTCTTCATGCTTTCGGAAAAATCTACATGGCACAGACCGGCGCTTCCGGAGTGATCCCGCAGATCACGGCTGTATTCGGCATGTGCGGCGGCGGTATGGCTCTTGTACCCGCATTGTCT
>CACZSZ010000224.1 GCA_902783945.1 uncultured Lachnospiraceae bacterium | reverse complement strand
TAAATACCCGGTTCCATCTGCGGAAGATCACTCTTTATTAACTGGAACATCGAAAAGAACTGCCTCCCATTTTTCCATAATGTTCTTCGGTGCGTATTGTATAGAATCCGCCACAGCCTGTTTTTCAAGCTTCTTCCTGTATGACGGGTCTCCTGCCAGCAGGCAGAGTGCCTCCGTCAATCCCTTCTCATCGCCTATATCTACAAGAAGACCGTTTTCTCCGTCACGGATCACATCTGTTGATCCCTCACAGCGGGTGGAAATACAGGCAATCCCCATTAAGAAACATTCCAGAAGTGCATTAGACAAACCTTCAAAATCACTCGACAGCACGAACATTTCCGCGTCCCGGATTTTTTCATGTACATCTTCATGATTTCCCTCGAGAAACACACTGCTTTCCACTTTTTCCTTCCGGATCAGTCCCTCCAGTTCATCGAACAGGCTGCCCTCTCCGTAGATCGACAGCGTATACTCCGGAAACAGCCGGTGAAAGGCTGTGAAGCTGCGGATCAGCATGGCATGATTTTTCTGCTCCGCCAGCCTTCCCATCGTCACAACCCTGTGTTCCCGCAGACTGTCTGCCGGGCTATTTACGAATACCGGATTTGCTATAACACTGCTGTGGCTCTGAATCCTTTTTCCGTACAGGCTTCTTACCTGCTCGGACTGAAAAATGACATAATCAGAAACCGCGTATATAAAACGCGTCCTGTTGAACCACTGCGGCTGATACTTTCTGGGATTGGCACGTTCCGAAGTGACGACCTTTTCCCTGTACCGCGACAGAACATTAATCATGGACATCTGTATCAGAAAAGAGACACTGACATCAATATTTCTTTTCTTCTTCAGTCTCCTGACAAACCGGATACGTTCCAGATAGGCAGCACATTTCCCCGGGATCCCCCACCTGGAGCCGGATCTCCAGGGCATCTTTACGGTCTCACAGCGCGGATCAAGCGGATACGTCTGTTCTGTTTCATTGCAGTAAACAATCGTCACATGGCAGGTCTCCGCCAGGGCTGAAGCAAGATTGCAGGCAACCCGCTCCGATCCCCCGCCATACAGAGCATGGATCATGATCAGAACATTCCGTCTGTTTTGCCGCACCTCTTTCCTCCTGTCTGACTTCACTTTCTCCTGTTCTCTTACAGCTGTAAGGTCAGCACTGTTCTCCCTCACAACTGTTCGGCCAATTCCATCCATTCACGGACTACTGTTTCTTTCCGGAATCGTCCGGCATCCCGGGCAGCCGCTGTACCCAATTTATCACGAAGTTCCGGATCATCCGCAAGCCTTGTCATGGCCTGACAGAGCTGTTCCTCTCTGCCTGTCTCCACAAGCAGGCCATTTTCTCCATCACGGATCACATCCACCGATCCCTCGCAGGAAGTAGAAATACAGGGCATTCCCATCATCATACATTCAAGCAGTGCATTGGAAAGGCCTTCAAAATTACTGGACAAAACAAACATCTCCGCATCGGCGATCTCCCGATGTATATGTCCGGAGTTGCCGTGGAAAAAAACCTGTCTCTCCACACCCAGGGAAACTGTCTCTTCCTCCAGCTCTTTTTTCATATCCCCATCCCCGTAGAACGACAGCGTATACTCAGGATGTTTTTTGGAAAAAACGGCAAAAGCCCGGATCAGCAGCATCTGATTTTTCTGTGGATTTAATCTCCCGACATTCACGATCCGGTGCCGGGTCTCCGTGCTTCGCGGGCATTCAACGCTGACCGGATTGGGAAGAATGGTGCAGTGTGATTTTACAGTATCCCCGAACAGATCCCTTACAATCTTCGACTGAAAAACCACATGATCGGCACGGGCATACATTGAAGCAATTTCCGCCATATGCTCCGGCTCACGCCTTGCGGGGTTGTTCCGTTCGGAACAGATTACCTTTTCTTTGCCCTTTGTAAGTACGTTCAGACGGTTCATGGTATACATCAGGGAAACGGACGCAAATACTTTCCGGGACCGTTTCAGTTTGCGTACATACCGTTCAAGCAGCCTCTCATGCTGCTCTTCGGTATCCCAGAAATGCGGCAGATACACCACTTCCACATTGGAGCCCAACGGATACGTTCTGCCTTTGTCTTCACAGCATACCAGCGTTACCGGATACTTTTCTGCAAAACCGGATGCCAGAAGACAAGCCACTCGCTCCGCACCGCCTCCATATGCGGAATAGATCATAAACATGACTGATTTTCCCTGCACTTTTCTTCTCGGAAAAGAAGTATGCAGAAGAAGAAATTCCGTTTTTTGAACAGAAAGCTTATGTTTTACTCTTCTCAAAAACGCTTTCATATACTGCCGTTTTCCATAATCGGGCCTGTACTGCCACCCTGTGCAGACACAAACCTACAACGCCTGTAAATCTTCCAGTGTCTCCGGCTGTTCCGGTTCACCGGACACATCATGTTCCATCTGGATAAACAGATCACATCTCTGAAGATTATATCCCAGCGTTCCAATCTGTTCAGGCCGGAGCCCTGACTGCCATAAAACATCGATCAACGAAATCTGATCTCTCCTGGAATTCTGCAGGAAAGAATTCCACCAGTCATTCATCAACGATATACATCGCGGATCACTGTGCTTTCTTGCGATGATGCTTGCCTCCAGCAACCCCCAGTGCGGGGGGACGCCGTGTGAACGAACCAGCTCCTCGTGTCTCCTCAATGATTCCTCATCCGCTTTTTTCAAATCGATACAGGCCTGTACTTCATCATACACACAATTCCGTTTCTTGTGGTGGAACATGGCCACAGGATAACGATCCAGCCAGGCCGTGACAGGTGTCAGGTCGGAAATAACCCAGATATTGGCATCCACATAAATACTGTAATCGTATTCGGGAAACAGAATGTGCGGATGCATCTTACACCAGCGGTTGCAGAGAACCGGATCTCCCAGGATCTCCTGCGGCAGGGTGTGATTTTGACTGTACTCTTTCCACATACTGTTTACCGGAAAAGGCTGATCTGTAAGCAGAAAATAGTCAATGTTCTCCGGAAACAGTAACGGTTCCCGAATCGTATCATAGTCTCCGAATAACGCCATGTAGACAGCAATTCGCTCTTTTCGGATATACAGTCTTTTTCTCTCTTCTGCCTTCTGTCTGTCCAGACCGAGGTCTCTGTTTTCCTGCCCCGCGTTTCGGGAAAAATACTTTCGATACAGCCGCCCGGCCATACGTTTTGCCTTCCGGAAATTGCTTTTTAAAAAAAATCCTGTCCCCCTCTTTTTTTCATTCTTCAACCGATCAATACGCCGTCTGTTTCGATAAAGCCGCGAGAGGTTTTCCATTTTCCTGATTTTTCGAAACACTCTGCCGGGATCTTTTTCCTGCCCCGTCATGGCTGTTCTCCTTTCGTATCCGGTTTCTGATTTCGGCTCTCGTCTTCCAGAATGATCTTCAGCCGGGCCAGATATTTGTAAATCTGATAATCCGGAATACTGCAGCGTTCATCTCTCCCATAGAAAACGCTGTCTCCGTGCGTCAGTCTGTCATAGAATACATCTCCCTTTTTATCCTTTTCTCTGTGCTCAAAAAAAGACTTCACGGCATAATGATTCAGCTGAACGGGAATTTCCTTCCTGGAAGCAGGATTGTAATTTTCAAATAAGAATCTTCCAAAGATATCCGTCGGCGGGATGGCGATCCCGTGGACTTTCGTCCACAGCATATGAAACATTGTCCCGTTTCTCGGATCATCCCACAGGTAATCATAATGCGTATTGTAAAAACATTTCCCTTTTGTATAAAGTTTTTCGGACGCAACAACAAAATCTTCAGTTACCAGACCCTTTCGGTCTCTGTCGATCATTCCTCCCGAACCGAAAAAACGCCAGTATAACAATACGGCAGGTCGGCGGGAAAACCCGTCCAAAAATCTGGGGAAAGACTTTTTCGCCACCGGCACAACAAATTCATCCACGTCCAGAAATCCAATCCAGTCAGACTCCTTCCCAAACCGGCGGATACAGTCCTCGTACGCTTTCACCTGGGCATGTTTTTCCGGCCACTTTATTAACGTAACGATTTCCCGATCAATATACGGCTGCAGGACTTCCTCATAGCCATCTGATGAATTATTGTCATAAAAATAGAAATGCTCGATTCCGATCAGCAGATGATATTCTATCCACTCTCTCAAATACGGTGCTTCATCTTTAAAAATCTGACAGGCAGCAATATGATACTTTCTTGGTTCTGTGTCTGCCGGCGAAGACAGCTTCAAAACCAGTTTGCAATAATAATTCAAAATGTAATATTTCGTTATCTGCCGCAGAGTATGCTTCCGAATCGGCCGAAAATAGGTGAATGTCGTATTTTCAGTCACTTTCTTTTTACTCATTAACTCTCCAATCGAAACATTATAATATCGTAAAATCCGTAATGTCTCCTGCAAACAGCTTATCTGTCCATTTCAAACCGTTTCAGCCAGTTCGAAAGCAGATAGCGGTCACGCACCGCAGGATCTGTCGGAACCGCAGGACATGCCAGAAATTCTTCAATCGTCCTGTCATCCTCGCCCAGTACATAGATGTTCGCCGGTTCATAAAAATCCGCCTGAAGGATCTCCCGGCTGTTTGTTATCAGTTTCTTTTGATAAAACAACGCTTCCAAAGGCCGCAGGGACAGTCCTGCATCCGGATCTGTACTATAATCCAATATGATATCAGTTCCTTTTACCCTCTCTATGATCTCCTGATACGCGATTAATTCCTCGTGCAGAACTCTCGGTTTCCTTTTCGGCTCGGGCACGATTTCCAACTTTACGTCAACGCCTGCTCTCTCCAGTGTGTCCGCTAAAGTATGCAGTACTTCTTTCCGTCCTTTATCCCTTCCGATAAACAGGGCTGTGCGGGGAAAGGAATATTCTTTTCCACTGAACTGTCCGGCACCTTTCGCATAGCAGTCGAAAAAAAACTGAGTATTATATTTCAGTCCGTATGCCGCACTGTCTTTTCTGGAATATGTCCATACCTCAACACTGGAAGGGATGCGCTTCAGCCATCCAGGATCCCTCACAGGATTCCAGAACCAGAGAATCACACGTTTAGCCGGATTGTTATTGCAGAGCCAGTACAAATATCTAGGAGTCGTAAACGAATCAAAGACAATGATCGTATTATCTTTGTCACCCGCTTTTGGTCCGCAAAACAACAGGAAAGACGGGATCCGTTCCCCCAAACGGATTTTCACAGCCAGCAGCATGGCCTTGCTGCGATAATGGTTTTTCTGGACAACTCCGCTGTCCCGGAATGCCTCCCTGAAAATAGGTTTTCTGCGCACATCACAATAGATAATCATATTTTAACTACTCCAGGTCCCGGTTACTTTTTCTCCCCTGAAAGCACTCCTCTCCCAGATAAAATCCGATATGAGGCGGCTGGTTGTACCCTGTCTGCTCAGCAGCTATTCCTGCACGGTAAACCGGATCATGCATCAGCGTCATCATGGCATATTCTGTAGGAATGTCGGAAACAAATACCCGCAGCGCTTCATTGTCTTTCCGTGCCATGATCAGTTCTTCCCGCCAGTCTCCAAGGATATCCGCCTGCAGGCAGGGGTTGGCCTTTGTTCCGTTGATGGATACACATCCCTGTGTGCGGAAAATTTCTTCCATACACTCCCCGTTCCAGGAAGTGATTACGAGCGGACCGTCCTTCTCCCCGTCGAGCAGTTCGTCAAACAGATCTCCGTCCCAGAAGATCCGGAAATTTGCTGATACGCCGGGGATCTCTGTCTCTTCAAACCTGTTACTCTTATACATGCGGGGAGAGATCATCTTTTTTTCCTTATTCTCTTCGCAGTCGGAAACAGCCCATACCTGATATCTTCCGCCGGCTCCGATATTAGCCATCATACCGCGGCCGATATCGTCCGGCGATCCGCAGTGAAATATTATCTCTCCGCTTGCAGCATTCAGAACAGACATACCGCAATCCAGCTGCTGCCGGCTGATCGGATGTATTCCGTTATCTTCATGTATCGTAAACAATGTATAAGCCTGCTGTTTCGGATCATATGCGCCGATATGCATCGCATCTCCATGCCCCAGAAAGCTGCACCATTTGACCCGGAGCCGTCCCACTCTGTCCATTTCATAACACAGGGGGCCTGTCAGTACCTCATCTCTTCCGTCACCGTCTACATCTGCAGCGATACAGTTATGATTGCCTTCCCCGATGTACCAAAGGTGTTCAAACCGATATCCTCTTACCCCTTTGTATTTTCCTTCCGGCAAATAGGATGCCGATTTCATCCATTCTGAGTAATCACTGTCGTCATATGTGTCAAAGCTTTGCCGGCAATGCAGCTGACGTCCGTCAAATGTCACGGC
>CACZSZ010000223.1 GCA_902783945.1 uncultured Lachnospiraceae bacterium | reverse complement strand
CCTGTGCCGTCCGCACCGCATCAACCGCTGCCGGCTGTTCCTTCATTACAGCCGAATCCGTCCTGGCAGTTTCGTTCTGCCGGCGGGCAGGAGCCGCAGCAGCCGAGGCCTGCTTCGCAGACTTGCTTCCGGCCCGGTTTCTGGCTGCCGTTTTAGGAGCGACAACCTCAAAATCCTCTGTCTTTACGATCCGTTCTTCCACGATCTTCGCGGGTTTTGCAGCTGCCTGCTGTTTTTTCACGGCGTTCTCCGCGGGAGCACTGACCTTTTTTTTATTGATTTCCATAATTACCTCTGCAGATATCATTCAGACAGGTGCATATTCTCTTTTCTTTCTGCGGAACTGACATTCCCTGATCAAGGTGTGATGGCCACCTTCAGGCCTTTCTGAGCCAGTGCAAACTCATGTGCCTCATTGATCTGCGACAGCGGGAAGGTATCCGTGACCAGATCCGTGACGGGAAGGCCGATCCCTTTCGCTCTCTTCAGGAAATCGAACGTTGTGACATAATCACGCAGTGTGTAGACCCAGCTTCCTACCAGATTGATTTCCTTTGCACACAGGTCAAAATGCGGATTGATCGTCGCTTCCCCGTTGTTGATAAAGAAGCCCAGCTCACAGAGACCGCCGCCGTTCCGGATGAAGTGGTAGATGTTGGAATGAGCCGCCGGTGATCCGGTACACTGGAAAGCGAAATCCGCAAGATGGCCGCCGAAAGAGGCCTTTACTGCACCGGAGAGAGCTTCGATACCTTTGTGTTCCATAAAATTGACGCTGTGTTCCGCGCCGAGACGTGCCGCAAATTCCAGACGCTGCGGATTTCCGTCCACTGCCAGGATATTTTCAACACCCATTGTCCGCAGGATCGCCACGCACAGAAGGCCGATCGGTCCGCATCCCTGTACTGCGACACGGCTGTTAAAGCGCAGAATACCTGTTGTCTTGGCACGTTCGACAGCATGTATCAAAACAGCTGCCGGCTCGATCAGAACACGGGATTTCAGATCCATATCACTTACGTTGAAGAATGTGGACCCCCGGCTTCCCTTGATCAGGATATAATCCGCGAACCAGCCGTTCAGATGGACATCATCGTCAGGAATAAGTCCGTAAACATCAGCTTCCCCGACATTCTGCTTGTTGAGATCAAACATAGTGATATCCGGATCATCGCGGAACATCATGCAGGTGACAAGTTTGTCCCCGACACCGATCGGGTTTCCCGCGCTGTCTCTGGTTACATTTTTTCCTATTTTTACGACTTCTCCGGTCCCCTCATGTCCGAGTGCGACCGGTATCAGATTGAACGGATCTTTTTTGAATTCGTGCTGATCCGTCCCGCAGATCCCGCAGCCCTCGACACGTACCAGTATATCGTCATCACCGACTTCCGGCATGGGAAATTCCTTTATTTCAAAATGTTCCTTTGCCGTCAGCATCGCTACATGTGCCACAGAAGGAACGGAATTTCCCGCCGCAGAAAATGCAGATACCGGCCTCGCGGTACTTCCGCCGGGAGCAGACGTTATCCCGGCCACAACTTGTCGGACAATCTCCTCAATAGCACTCTGATTCATTCCTGTACTCCTTTACTGCTGAATGCCAAGGCTGGCCATAACCTGTCTGGTGATCGATGCGATTGCATTTACGTCGAGTGTTTCGCTGCCTGCACCGGCCGGTGCGCCCGCCAGCGGGGCTGCCTGCCCCATGACACCGCTCATTTCCATTGCATGCAGACCGCAGTTATGGCAGTTTGCCGTTCCCTGATTCTGACAGACATTGGCCGGATGTCTGCCCGGAAGCCCGAGCTGACGTCTGAGTTCATACAGTGCCTCGACTTTTTCTCTGGGAATTTCGCGGGCACTGCCTCCGCCGAGAACCTTGACCTGATACAGGGTTCTGGCATAAAATTCGACCGACTCCATCTTCATATAGGCCGTCATGAGATCTTTGCCGTAAGCCAGAGCACCGTGGTACTCCAGCAGCATGGCATCAAAATATGGAAGATACTTTTCAACGGCATCCGGTATTTCTTTTGTAGAAGGTGTACCGTAATCGGCGATCGGCACGCAGCCCATAGACAGCACCGCCTCAGAAAGGATCGGCTGGGAAAGCGGGATCCCGGCCACGGCAAACGAAGTGGCATACGGCGGGTGAGCATGAACAACAGCGCCGATATCGGGCCGTTTCTGGTAAACACGCAGATGCATCTTCATTTCAGAAGAAGGTTTATACCCGCCAGGTGCTTCCAGCACATTTCCGTCCAGATCCATTTTGCAGATCATATCCGGCGTCATGGTGCCTTTCAGCACGCCGGTCGGTGTGCACAGCACTTCGCGGCCGTTTACCTTAACGGAAATATTGCCGTCATTCGCGGCGACCAGTCCGCGGGCATCGACTCTTCTGCCGATCTCACAGATCTGCTCCTTGACCTGATATTCATTTACCATCATTCTGCCTCCTTATGCTCTTCAGATATCCCGGCCGTTTCCAGTTCATCCTGCTTTTCCCAGGGCATTACGTCACCGGGTTCGCGCAGATGTTCCAATAGAGCTGCTACGCCTTCACCCGTTTTGGAATCTACAAAAAAGATATCCCTGCATCCGGCTCTTCTCAGCCAGGCTTCCGCCCGCTCGACTCTGGCATTCGGATCATGGATTTTTGTCACGATCCCGACCACCTCACGGTTGCACATATTCGTAATACACGGCGGATACAGGGTATACGGTTCGTTCGCTGCCAGCAGAAGTCCCACGACATCAGCCTCGTATGCATACAGAGCCAGTGCGTGAGACAGCGATGCTGTCTGGGCATACTCGCCCGGTGTATCTATGATCACATCAAAATAATTGACATACTGCGTTTTTTCGTAACGGATCTTTTCTCCCTTCAGGGCCTGTGTCAGCGTCGTCTTGCCTGCCTCGCTGCGCCCCATCAACACGATCCGTTTCATATCAGGTCTTCGTTATCGGACAGATCGTAAATTGAAGCCGTTCCGAGAAATAGTCTGTGATGGCGATCACGGCTGCCTCAACTTCCGATACCAGTCCCGTGATGATCAGGCTGCCTGAAAAACGATCCACAAATCCGATCTCCACACCGGATGCCTTGATCGCAATATCTCCCATTATGATAGCAGCCTCTGCGGGCGACACAGTCAGAATGCCGATGGCCGAGCGGTCATAGTTGATCGTCGGATCCAGTCCCAGTTTGGCATACATGACATGATCCGGATTGGCAATAATATGTGCCAGAGATATCTGTTTGCCGGGGACCAGTTCCTGAATGATCCGCTGTTTGCCCGTAGGCAGTCCGTATTCCCGATCTTCGAATGCCATATATTTTCCCCACTCTGCCAAATACCTGAACAGTTATATTCAGTATACAACAAACCCCCCGGAAAAAAAACCGGTTTCTTTCGTTTCAGTCGATCACGTCGCCATAATCTTCCTTCAGTCCGCTGCTCAGTTCCAGTTCCGGCGGTCTGGCGCTGACGCGGGTATCGGCCGGGATCGAATGGATCACAAATGTATTGCCGCCGATCGTAACGTTATCCCCGATGATCGTTTCGCCTCCAAGTACGGTCGTGCCGGAATACACCGTCACATGGTTGCCCAGTGTCGGATGGCGCTTGACACCCTTGAGTCCCTGTCCCTTTCTGGTAGACAGGCCGCCCAGCGTAACACCCTGATAGATCTTGACATTGTCGCCGATCTCTGTGGTTTCTCCGATAACAATGCCGGTTCCGTGATCGATGAAAAAATATCTGCCGATCGTCGCACCCGGATGAATGTCGATTCCCGTAAGACTGTGCGCATGTTCCGAGAGGATCCGCGGGATCAGCGGAACCTGCCGTCTCCACAGCTCATGTGCGATACGATAAGTCGTGATCGCCATCAGACCGGGATAACTCAGAATGATCTCATCTGTACTGTACGCGGCAGGATCTCCGTCAAAAGCTGCCTGGACATCTGTCGCCAGATACTCCCTCAGAGCCGGTATCTGCTTCAGAAACTCATCGACGATCGTCTCTGCTTTATGCATCAGCACCGAGCGCGGACATTCTTCGCAAAGGTCCTGTGTTCCGAGTGCGATCGAAACCTGTTTTGTAAGATTATACTGGATAAATTCAATCTTTTCCCCCACCAGATAGCGGGCATATTCGGCACGCACACGGTTTTTATCATAAAAGCCCGGAAACAGGATCTCTCTTATCTTGTAAAGAATATCGATCAGCAGTTCCCTGTTCAGAATATTCTTCCCGGAAAAACGTGTGCTTTCCGGATGATCCTGATAGCTCTGCAAAATCTCTTCGATCAGTTTGTCTGAATTATTGCGGGTAAATTCCATGATATTCCTCCACTGTGTTTCCGGATCTTAATTGCGGAACCGGTATTTCCCCAGATACAGAATTCGAACTGTATTGATAATACAGATGAAAGCTACGCCGATCTCTGCCACAATGGTCAGCCAGATATTGGCATAGCCGACAAATCCCAGAAAAATGATCCCCAGTTTGATCAATACGGAAAGAAGTACATTTTCACTTGCTATACGTGTAGTAACGAAAGCCAGATCGATCGACTCCTCCATTGGTTTCAGTTCTGTTCCCGAATACAGAATATCAGCAGCCTGAACTGCTTCCGGCGTACCGCTCTCCAGCGTGCCGCTGACATCGGCTGCAGCCATGGCAGCCGCATCCCTTACTCCGTCTCCGAAATAAAGAGTGCCGCCGACCTTTCTCCGCAGATCTTTCATTGCTTCCGTCTTTCCTTCCGGTGATAAGTCCGCGCGCACCAGGTCAATATTCAGCTGTCTGGCAACCGTTGATGCATTGAATTCGCTTTCTTCTGTGAGAACAGCCGTTCTGGCTCCGACATGGCGGGCTGCCTGGATCAGACGGTCCGCACCGTCTTTTACATGATCAGCAAAAATGATCGTGCCGATATGTTCCCCATTCAGCGCAACAGGAATCTGCAGGCCGTAGATCTGTACCGGTTCCGGCAGCCGGATCTTTTTCTTCTGCAGATAAGCCCGTGTTCCGAAACATACAATACCCTCGGAGAGCTTTGCGCATATTCCCTCCTCTGCGGTTTCTATTATTTTCTCAGGCTGTTCAGGCTGTACTTTCCATGCTTCCGCCGCGCGCGCGATCCCTTTTGCCGCCGGATGTGATGACCCTGCGGCTGCCCCCGCGCAAAGACGCAGTATGAGTTCTTCTTCGGTTTCCTTATTCTGCTCTCCGGACGTGTTTTCTTCTTCCTTTTCAAAAGCGATCGCCGGGATAACACGCTGCAGACCGAACAGTCCATCTGTCAGTATTCCCTGCTTTCCCGTCGCAACCAGTTTCATGTTGCTGATCTTTTCCATGGCCGAGCCGTTTTTAAAAAAGATCCTCCGCGCAGAACCGGCCGCGATCCCATACCGGAAGGCATGGAAAACAGATGAGACAAGCGTACTGGTATGACCGATGATCAGAAAGGTACATCCCACCTTCACCCAGTATGTCCAGTTTCCGGTCATCAGTGAGGGAATGACAGCGGCGGAAGCGGCAGCGGCAGCCATCGCCGGAGTGCCTATCCTTGCCAACTGTTCCGTGATCCGTTCCAGGCGCGCCGGTTCGGAGACAGCTTCTTCGAATCGCCATCCTTTCTCCATCTGCATCCGGCCGGACTTTTCGATCCGGGCCTCAGCTCTGACTTCAATCTTTGTTCTCAGGAAAACACATCCCAGGTACAACAATATAATAGCGGCTGCTTCCGGATAACTGCCTGTTGCGACAGCACCCGCCGCAGCCGCTATGATCATAACCAGCTCAAGCTTCTTCATGCGCCGTTTCTCCCGTTTTTTTATCACCTGACGGAGTTTTTGTCCTTATAACAATGAATAGGATGATCCCTGCAAGAAGCGTAAACAGTCCGATGAACTGTGATGTGGAAAGCGGCCCCACTGCTCCGCGCGCCAGATCACCGCGCCAGAATTCCAGAACAAACCGGCCGGCGCTGTACAGGATGAGATAAACTGCCGCCAGTTCCCCGCTGCGTTTTTCCAGGTTCTTCTCGTACCAGAGCAGGAACAGACACAGTACAAAATCCAGCACCGCCGAAATCAACTGCGTGGGAACCAGCCGGACATGATTCGGAGCAAAATCCGAGTGGCTGAACATGATGGAAAAGGCACTCTCCGTCTCAACACCATAGCAGCATCCCGCAAAAAAACATCCGACTCTGCCAAACGCCTGTGCAAGCGCCACTGCCGGAAATGCAAGATCAAAAAATTTGCCGGCCGGCAGTTTCTGAAGACGGCAGAACAGCCAGGCACCGAATATACCGCCCAGAAGCCCCCCGAATATGACCCATCCGCCGCTCAGCGAATGCAGGAATACAGACGGATCCTGGATCAGCTGCGGAAGGATCGTCAGCACATACAGGATCTTGGATCCGAGATACCCGAAAACCAGACAGGACAGGATCAGCCCCAGTGTCTTTCCACTTTCTTCTTCCGTGAAATGCTTCTGCTTCGCGCGTCTTTCCATCATCAGATAAGCCGCGACAATGCCAATTGCCGTCATCAGGCCGTACGTATGAAACGTAACCGGCCCGATGCTGAAAAGATCATTATACATATCAGGAAGCAGTCGCCCTCCACTGCTCAGAGTCCGAAACAGTCAGTGCCTCCCAGCCTTCTCCGGTGGAAATTTCCGCTTCTTCCTTCCAGCCGTCGACGATTGCTTCAAACGCTTCCTGCTGTCTCTGTGAGGCGATCGACCGCTTCTTCATGTCCGTGGCATCTCTGTCAAGAACAGACACCATATGAACCAGATAATAGAAACCGTCTTCTGTTTCGATCACACCGTCATATGTCTCTCCGTCTTCCAGTTCCCCGGCTGCTTCCGTGACTTCCGCCGGCAGATAGGAGTCATCCTTGCCGTATGACGTAGAACCCACCATGATGTTCTCTTCATCGATCGCCTTGGCCTTTTCGCGGATCGAATCCTCATCAACAGTGTCGGCTTCTTTGATCTCACTCAGCAGCTGTTCCAGATTTGCCTTATATGTCTCTTTTGTTTCATCGGAAGCGTCGACCTGATTGCCGGACTCATCTGTCTCTTTCAGGCGGGTCCGCACATACACGACCCGGCTCTGAGCCGCCTCTTCATCGGAAACTTCCAGATCAACATCCGCTGTCATGGCATCGATCATCAGCTGCGGGTACGCATACAGTTCCATTACGTCTTGGATTTCTTCTTCTGTCGTTCCGATCTCTTCGAGCACATCCGTATTGCTCTCATATACGGTCTTCGCCGCTTCTGCCGCTGCCTCACTGACTTCCGCAGTCATCTCAACGCCATAGTCTGCCGCATGACGACGCAGCAGCAGGTACTCTGCAAGTTCATCCCTCACGGAATTCTTGAGCTGCTGGGCATAAGTCATTTCATTGCCTTCTTCATCGGTCGTGGTCTGACCCCAGAAGGAATTCCCGTCCACGAATCCGTAGTTTTCCATCATAGTCTGCGTCTCAGCCTGCTGCGCACGAAGATAAAAAACCGCCTCACCCATGCTGATCGACTCATCATCCACCGTGACTGCCGGCTGTGTACTGTCATATTCATTTTTGCTGCTGCAGCCGGTCAGAAGTCCTGCCGCAAGGATACCGCAAATCACTGCCATCGCTGTTCTGTTCATTGTATAAAATCCTCCTGAAAATATCGGTCAGAGCACTCTCTGCCGGTATGTTTTCTGTCCATACGGGCTCAATTATATAACCTCAAAATGAACTAGTCAATGCTCTTCATGAGGCGAAGCCGCTATTCAAAAAGCATACCTTTCTGAACGGATCTGCCTTACCCCGGCAGGACGGAAGACAGGAACTTGGCGCAGCGCTCCGTTTTCGGATGCGCAAACATCTCCGCCGGTTTATCCTCTTCCACGATATAGCCGCCTTCCATAAAGATCACACGGTCCGCCACGTCGCGGGCAAAAGCCATTTCGTG
>CACZSZ010000222.1 GCA_902783945.1 uncultured Lachnospiraceae bacterium | reverse complement strand
GAGTGGTTCCAGTACTGGAGAGGCTTCTGCCGTGACTGGCTGCTGTCCCTGGGCATGAAGGAAGAAGAAATGCGTCTGCGCGACCACTCCCCGGAGGAACTGAGCTTCTACAGCAAGGGTACGACAGACATCGAGTTCCTGTTCCCGTTCGGGTGGGGCGAACTCTGGGGTATTGCCGACCGCACCGATTATGATCTGACGCAGCATCAGAATGTGTCCGGAGAGGATATGTCCTACTTCGATGATACAAAGAATGAGAAGTATGTGCCGTATGTCATTGAGCCATCGCTCGGCGCTGACCGTGTAGTCCTGGCCTTCCTGTGCGCTGCCTACGACGAGGAAGTACTGGATGCGGAACGCAACGACGTCCGTAATGTGATGCGGTTCCACCCGGCACTGGCTCCGGTTAAGATTGCCGTCCTGCCGCTGTCCAAGAAGCTGACAGAGCAGGCAGAGAAAGTCTTCGATACGCTGAGCAGCAAATGGAATTGTGAATATGACGACCGCGGCAACATCGGCAAGCGCTACCGCCGCCAGGATGAGATCGGCACGCCGTTCTGCGTGACTTATGATTTTGATTCCGAAGAAGACGGCGCCGTCACGATCCGCGAGCGCGACTCCATGGAGCAGGTCCGCGTGAAGATCGATGAACTGGAAGCGTACTTCGCCGACAAATTCGATTTTTAGACTTCATTGAAAAAAGAGAGGCGAAGCTGCCCCTCGTATATATATCCGCTATGCGTTGACAACAGTCTTACGGGCTGACTGCCAACTCCGACTAAGGATCCGGAATATTCTCAGAGCGATATGTTCATATTCCGGATCCTAAGTCTGCGTAGGCAGTGGATCCCGTAAGTCCCTAAAAGCGTCAACAATGCATAGCTTGATATATATATGAGAGGCGGCCGACTATCTGTAAAGTATTCGTCTGTGCGGGCACGGCTCCGGCAGGCGGATTCTTTTTGAGTTTAAAAGAGTGCGGTAATGGAGTATAATCAGAACATATAAAAATTGGGGGAACAGATATGAAACTGAAAGAATTGCTGAACGGAATATCATATACAGTTCTGCAGGGAAATGAAGATACAGAGATCAGCGGGATCGCTTACGATTCCAGGAAAGTAAAAGAAGGATTCCTTTTCGTGTGTATGCGCGGGGCAACGGTGGACGGACACCGGTTTGCCGCATCCGCCGCGGAAAACGGAGCGGCCGCACTGCTGACAGAAGAACCTGTTGCCGTGCCGGATGCTGTGACCGTCGTTCAGGTAGAAAACGCGCGGGCAGCACTTTCCATTCTTTCCGCAACCTGGTTTGATCATCCGGCCGATAAACTGAAGACGATCGGTATCACAGGCACAAAGGGAAAGACGACAACTACCTATATGATCCGTTCCATTCTGGAAGGATCAGGTCACAGAACAGGCCTGATAGGAACAATTGAAACGATCATCGGAGACAGGCATATCCCTTCCGAAAATACAACGCCGGAGTCATATCTGGTGCAGAAGTATTTTGCGGAGATGGTGGAAGCCGGCTGCGACAGTGTCGTTATGGAGGTGTCTTCTCAGGCGCTTATGATGGACCGTGTCACCGGAATCACCTTTGATTTCGGAATCTTTACCAATATCGAGCCGGATCACATCGGTCCGAAGGAACACTCCAGTTTTGATGAGTACCTGGAGTGTAAGAAGAAACTGCTGAAGATGTGCCGGATCGGCATTGTGAATATCGACGATAATCGCTACGACAGGATCGTGGACGGCGCAACCTGCCGGATCGAGACTTACGGATATTCCGAAAAAGCGACGCTTCGCGCACTGGATGCCATGATGCTCAGCAAACCGGGATATCTGGGGATCCGTTATCAGGCGGAAGGTCTTGTCAATATTCCGGTGGAGATCGATATCCCCGGAAAGTTTTCCGTTTATAATTCACTGGCAGCCATTGCCGTCTGCCATCATATGGGAGCAACGCCGGAGGCAATCCTGAATGCCCTGACCAAGGCAAAAGTAAAGGGACGTGTGGAGATGGTGCCTGTATCCGACAGATTCACGCTCATGATCGATTATGCACATAATGCCATGGCCCTGGAAAGTCTGCTCTCGACGCTGCGGGAATATCACCCGAACCGCATTGTGTGTCTGTTCGGATGCGGCGGGAACCGCGACAGGGACCGGCGGTTTGAAATGGGCGAAGTATCCGGAAGACTGGCCGATCTGACGATCATCACTTCGGACAATCCCAGGGACGAGGAGCCGGAGGCGATCATAGCGGATATTGAGACGGGGATCAGCCGGACAGAAGGACAGTACATAACGATCATTGACCGTAAGGAGGCGATTGCCTGGGCAATCCATCACGGAGAGCCCGGCGACATCATCATCCTGGCCGGCAAAGGCCATGAGGATTATCAGATCATAAAAGGAAAGAAGTATCCGATGGATGAACGCGTTCTGATCCAGGAGATACTTCATGAAGACTGGCGCAAAGGGGTGTATCATAACATTCCCGAATAAGCTGTCGCCGGCAGGAATGCGCAGGCGCATTTATGCAGGCTTGCGCATTCCTGTCAGGCGACGTAAAGGGTATGAGCATGCAGGGCGGAAGCCCGGAATGCGAATACCCGCAGTGCTGCGGGAGCTGCCTGGGCAGCGGAGCAGCACGAAGCTTATGAGGAGTGTATCAAGGAATGAGTGTGTATGCTGATATTATTGTGAATATAGCCAGCCTGGATAAGTCTTTTCAGTACTTAGTTCCGGAAGAGCTTGTGGATCAGGTCGAGATCGGGACGGCGGTGAGTATCCCTTTTGGGAACGGCAGGCGCCTGCGGGAAGGCTACGTGATCGGGTTATCACATGAACCGAAGGTTGAGCCGGAACGGATTAAGGAAATCGGCGGGATCCAGACCAGGAATATTTCGATCGAGAGTCGGCTGATCCGGCTTGCCGCCTGGATGCGCCGGACATACGGATCCACAATGCAGGCAGCGCTGACGGCAGTTCTGCCGGTCCGCAGGCGGACAAAGGCACAGAGCCGGCTGCAGGATCCGCAGGAAGAACCGGCGGAGAAAGAGGAACCGGCACTTTCGGATGAACAGCGCCGCGCTCTTGACACGATCAGGGCGGAATGGGAAGGCAGAGACCGCCCGGTATTGCTTCAGGGTGTGACCGGCAGCGGCAAAACATTGATTTATATGGAACTGGCCGAAGAGGTACTTGCGCAGGGACGGCAGGCTGTCATCCTGATCCCGGAGATCGCACTTTCCTGGCAGACGGTCAGGCGTTTCAGAAGGCGATTCGGCAGCAGAGTATCTGTGATGAATTCCCGCATGAGCCAGGGTGAGAGATACGAACAGTTTGAACGTATGCGGCGCGGAGAGGCCTCTATCGTGATCGGTCCCCGTTCAGCCCTTTTTGCACCGTTTGCTTCGACCGGACTGATCGTGATCGACGAAGAACAGGAGCCTTCTTTCCGGAGTGAGACGATGCCGCGGTATGACAGCCGCGAAGTTGCTCTTTTCCGCGGTAAAGAAGAGGGAGCGCATGTATTGTTCGGTTCGGCAACTCCTTCAACGGACAGCTATTACCGGGCGCAGACAGGAGAATATGCACTGGTGCGGCTCTCCGGCAGATACGGAGAGGCAGAGCTTCCCGATGTGCAGATCGTAGATATGCGGGAGGAGCAGAAAAGCGGCAACTTTACACTGATCAGCAGGCCGCTTGAGGACGCCGTGCGCCGATGCCTTGCAGACGGCGGACAGACGATGCTTTTCCTGAACCGGCGCGGTTTTTCTTCTGTACATACCTGTCAGACATGTGGTTATGTGCTGCGGTGCAGGCACTGCAACGTATCACTGACGCTGCATACAAACGGAAAGCTGGTGTGTCATTACTGCGGATACCAGACTTCTCTTCCCGGACAATGCCCTTCCTGCGGTTCGCCGCACATACAGGGATTCCGGTATGGGACGGAAAAGGTAGAAAGAGATGTGCGGGCGCTGTTTCCTCAGGCGCGGATCCTGCGCATGGATGCGGATACGACCAGGCATAAAAATGACTATACACAGATTCTTGGTCAGTTCGCACGGCATGAGGCGGATATCCTGATCGGTACACAGATGATCGTCAAGGGACATGATTTTCCGGATGTCACAATGGTAGGCGTGCTGGCGGCGGATCTCTCGCTGTTTGCGAACGATTACCGCTCCCAGGAGAGGACCTATCAGCTGCTGGTACAGGCAGTGGGCCGTTCCGGACGGGGAGCAAGGAGAGGCGGGGCGATCATTCAGACCATGCATCCGGAACATGACGTGATCCGGCAGGCTGTGAGACAGGATTACGAAGGATTCTATGAAGAGGAGATCACCGGGAGGGAACTTGCCGGATATCCCCCTGCCGAACAGCTGCTGGCAGTCCACGGTTCTTCGGAGGACGGAGAACAGCTGGAAAAGGCCATGAAGGCTCTGCGCAGCTTTCTCCTGCGGGAAAAGCGGGAGGAGGATCTGATCGGTCCGGCACCGGAACCGGTCGGAAAGAAAAAAGATATATGGCTGGAGGCACTGTACGTGCGCGGTAACTCTGCAGAAGAACTGGTCAGACTGCGCATGCTGGCGGAAAAGTATATTGCGATCAACAGCGGGTTCCATAAGATCCGCTTCGGATACGAACTGAACCCGTGAGGGTTTATGGATATAGAGAGGAGAATACTATGGCATTAAGAGAAATCCGGGTCCAGGGAGATCCGATCCTGGAGAAGGCCTGCAGACCGGTCGAGAAGATGACAGCCCGTATGGAAACGCTGATCCAGGATATGCTGGAAACAATGGAGGATGCAGAAGGAGTCGGACTGGCCGCACCGCAGGTGGGAATCCTGCGGAAGATCGCCGTGATCAATGTCGACGGAGAAAATTCTTATGTGTTCATCAACCCGGAGATCATTGAGCAGGAAGGTGAGCAGACGGGAGATGAAGGATGTCTGAGCGTACCCGGAAAAGTGGGTACTGTGACACGGCCGGAAAAGGTAAAGGTGCGGGCTCTGAATATCCACATGGAACCGTTTGAAATGGAGGCGGAAGGGCTGCTGGCCAGAGCCTGCTGCCACGAATTCGATCATCTTAACGGGATGCTGTATACCTCCAAAGTGACCGGACCTCTGCGGACTGTGACATATGAAACAGAAGAAGAGGCAGAGCAGGAAGGCTAAGAGAAGAAGGGCGTATCATGAGAATTGTATTTATGGGGACACCGGATTTTGCCGTGACGACACTGCAGGCACTGATAGAATCCGGATACGAAGTAGCCGCTGCCGTTTCGCAGCCCGACAAGCCGTTCGGCAGGAAAGCTGAACTGCGGCCGACTCCGGTCCGGGCGGCAGCCGAGGCAGCCGGGATCCCGGTCCTGCAGCCGCGCCGTCTGCGTGATCCGGAATTCACGGAAAAGCTGGAGCAGCTGGCGCCGGATGTGATCGTCGTGGCGGCCTACGGAAAGATCATTCCCGGGTTCATCCTGGAGCTTCCGAAATACGGATGTTTGAATGTCCATGCTTCCCTTCTTCCGAAATACCGCGGCGCCGCACCGATCCAGTGGGCGATACTGGACGGAGAGAAGGAGACCGGCATTACGATCATGCAGATGAACGAAGGCCTGGACGAGGGGGATATTCTGAATGTCTCAAAAGTCAGTATCTCGGATACGGAAACAGGCGGATCCCTGTTCGATAAACTGGCCGTTGAAGGAGGAAGGCTTCTGGTCGAGACGCTGAGGCTTCTGGAGACGGGCGGGATCTGCCCGGAAAAACAGCCGGCAAACAGTCCCACACCGTATGCGAGGATGATCGTCAAAGAAGACGGGCTGATCAACTGGGACAAAAGTGCGTCTGAGATCGAACGGCAGGTGCGGGCTCTCGATCCCTGGCCCGGCGCATATACGCGGCTGAACGGAAAACTGTTTAAGGTGCTGCGCAGCCGGATACCTTCAGAGAGCGAGACAAACGTTTCGGAATATGATAAAATAGACAAGGCCGGCAGTGTCCTGTCGGCCGGCGGAGAAGGGATCGATGTCCGCACGGGAAACGGAGTGCTCCGGATCACGGAAGTGCAGCTGGAGGGAAAGAAACGGATGGCCTCGGCAGATTTTCTGCGGGGACGTCCCATGGAAAAAGGTCTTCTGCTCGGCTGAAGGTTCTGAACGGGAGAGGGTATAGTCCCGGAAAGGAGAAAGATGGGTTACTACAGTTTGGGAAGAGGTATGATGTACGGCTTTGACTGGACATATCTGCTGCTGATCGCGGCATTTATCCTGTCTATGATCGTGCAGGTCTCAATGCAGAATACCTTTTCGAAATACAGCCGTATCGGCACGCGCAGCGGTATGACAGGCGCACAGGTCGCGCAGATGATCCTGGAGAGCGAAGGATTGTTCAATGTGACGGTCCAGCCGGTCGCCGGCAGTCTGACGGACCACTATGATCCGCGGACAAAGACAGTCAATCTGTCACAGACAGTGTATGGAGCCAATTCGCTTGCGGCACAGAGTGTCGCGGCACATGAATGCGGCCACGCGATCCAGGACGCGCGGGATTATGCCCCTCTTCGGTGGAGGACGGCGCTGGTTCCTGCCGCTAATTTTGGTTCGCGTTTTTCATGGATCCTGTTTCTGATCGGCCTGTTTATGGCTTCCGGTGTGCTGATCAAGATCGGAATCCTGCTTTTCAGTATTGCCCTGCTGTTCCAGCTTGTCACACTGCCTGTCGAGTTTAATGCGTCCTCGCGGGCGCTGGCAAAGCTGGAGGCGAGCGGATGGATGCAGGCCGATGAACTGGCCGGATCCAAAAAAGTCCTGGGCGCTGCAGCCATGACCTACGTAGCAGCTGCCTGTACATCTCTTATGTATCTGCTGCGCATGCTGTCTCTGGGCGGAAGAAGAAGATGATGCCGTTACTTTCCGATTGCATACAGGTGCAGGACTGACAATGACGAGAACAAAATCTCCGAGAGAATTTGCTTATGAGGCTCTGCTTGCCGTAGAACGTGACGGCAGGCAGAGCCATCTTGTGATACGGGATACACTGCAGAAAATGAAGAGCGGGGAGCAGGTATCAGACCGCGACCGCGCATTTTTCCTCAGGCTGACAGAAGGTACGGTCGAATACCGGCTGCTGCTTGATCACATTATCAACCGGTACTCCAAAACCAAAACGGAAAAGATGCGTCCCGGGGTTCGTGAGATCCTGCGGATGACCGTATATCAGATTTTGTTCATGGACAGCGTTCCGGACCGTGCTGCGGTAAATGAAGCTGTCAATCTTGCCGTGAACAAAGGATTTGCCGGACTGAGAGGATTTGTCAACGGGGTGCTCCGGACGATCGTGAGAGAAAAGGCAGAAGCCCTGTGGCCGGAATACAAAGATGATCCGGTCAGAACTCTTTCCCTGCGTTATTCTATATCAGAAGAAATACTGGAGGCGTGGCTGCCGCAGTTTGGAGCAGAAAAGACGGAGGCCATCTGCCGTGCGTTTCTGGAAGAGCGGCCGCTTGCCGTGCACCGGTTTGCCCCCTGTGACGGAAATGAGCTGAAAGAATATCTGACGCCGACCGGAATCCTGGAAGATGCTTTCTTTTTGAAAAAAGGAATGGACCCTGCGGATATACCGGGATTCAGTGAGGGCAGGCTGTATGTACAGGATCTGAGTTCGCAGATCGCCGTGGCTGCCGCCGGTATCCGGACGGGCGACCGGGTACTGGATCTGTGTGCCGCCCCGGGTGGGAAGAGTATGCTTGCGGCAGAGCGCGGAGCACAGGTGCTGGCCAGAGATCTGACAGAAGATAAGACGGCGCTGATCAGAGAAAATGCGGAACGGCTCGGCCTGACGGATACATGCGGCGGAAAAAAGACAGACAGAGGGATGAAAAGAGTGGGAATACGTGTGGAAGCGGCCGATGCTTCTATGTTTGATCCGGCTCTTGAAGCTGCCTTCGATGTGGTGATCGCAGATCTTCCCTGTTCCGGTTTCGGGGTGTGCGGCAGGAAACCGGAAATCAAATATAAACCCTATCGGGAGACCGTAACAGAGCTGGCAGGGCTGCAGAGGAAGATCCTTGCCAATGCTGTCCGTTACATACGGCCCGGCGGAAAGATGCTGTATTCCACCTGTACGATCGCGGAAGAGGAGAACGGTGCGAACGTGAGGTGGCTGCTGGAAACATATCGCTGTCTTCAGCCGGCAGAACCGTCTGAGGCAGTCTGTGAACTGCTGCGGGACCGCGCGGTTCCTGTCAGCGGATACGGCATACAGCTGCTGCCCGGCGACGGTCCGTGGGACGGTTTCTTTTTTTCGCTGTTTCAGAAAAACACATGAACTGTTTGTATTGCAATCCGGATACGGATAAAAACAGGAGTACAGAATATTGAAAACGGAGAAGACGAGATCGATTCTGTCATTTGATCCGGATGAATTAAAAGATGTGGCAGCGGAGTACGGTGAAAAACCGTACCGCGCCGCGCAGCTGTTTTCCTGGCTGCATGAAAAAGGGGTGCAGTCATACGATGAGATGACCAATCTGTCCAAAAGCCTGCGTCAGCAGCTGGAAACAGACTATCCGCTGCACCCTCTTCGGACTGTGCAGGAACTGCGGTCGGAACAGGACGGTACACGGAAGTATCTTTTTGCCCTGGAAGACGGGAATGTGATCGAAAGCGTACGCATGCCGTATGAACACGGGATTTCGGTCTGTATCTCTTCGCAGGTCGGCTGCCGTATGGGCTGCCGCTTCTGTGCGTCGACACTCGACGGACTCGTCCGGTCGCTCACGGCGGCTGAAATGCTGGGACAGGTTTATGCGATCCGTGCGGAAGAGGCAGGAAAAGGTACTGACGGTATCCGGGAAAGTACGGGGCAGGATAGG
>CACZSZ010000221.1 GCA_902783945.1 uncultured Lachnospiraceae bacterium | reverse complement strand
ATCTTTTCACTTCTATTATTTCGAAACCACTGCACCATTTATATTTAGAAGAGGGATGCAATATGAAATACGAAAAGCCGCAAGTTGAAATCGTGACTTTTGACGCCGATAGTTTTATCCGCACGTCTGGTGATACCCCTTTAGGTTCTTTCACATGCGGGCAATACACCCAGGGAGGATCCTGCAGTAATATTTCATGGACCAGTTCCGGCTATGCCTGCGGAAGCTACACGAACGGAAACTGCCAGACTGTTTCTTCTCCGCCCGGATCTACGGGAGATGGCTGTTACGCCTGGAAACTGACCTGCTCAAAATTCTAATATGACAGTATTAGTATCCGTATCCGGTCTGTCATGATGAAAAGCCTCTGAACGGTGTTCGTTCCGGGGCTTTTGTAAAACAATAACCATATTCTGGGAACAGTATCAAAATGCAAAAAACTATCGAAACTCCAGAAACCAAATTACCGGAATGTCTCTTTCCCGGGGATGCGCGGGTCCGTATTCTGCTGGGTAAACAGGCGCCCCCTGCGGCAGGAGAAAACATCCGCAAAAGCCACTTTGTTTACTGCCTGTACACAGAGGGGCGATATCTGCTGTTTCACACAATGACAAGAGAGCTTCTGGTACTGCCGCCGCAATACATCGACTATTTCGAGGACGGCCGGCTCTTTCCATCTTCTGTTCTTGAGCAGGAACCTGCCGCAAAGCTGTATGAGGAATATTTCCTGGTACCGGAGAATTCGCCGGAAAGCCAGACATATCTGGAACTCAAGGCTATACTGGTGCTGAAAGAAGAATTGCCCCGTGATATCACGCAGTACGTGATCCTGCCCACCACCGCCTGCAACGCCCGCTGCTTCTATTGTTTCGAACAGGGCATGCAGTACATCACCATGACCGATGATACGGTAGAAGACACGCTGCGTTTTATCCGGCAGCACAAACCGGAAGATAAAAAGCAGATCCACATCCACTGGTTCGGAGGCGAACCCATGTGTGCCCCCGGGATCATAGACCGGATCTGCGCCGGCCTGACAGAGTCCGGTATAGAATTCAATGCCGAAATGACCAGCAACGGCAGTCTGTTTACAGAAGAAACGGCAAAAAAAGCCGCCGAGGTATGGAAGATTTCCAAGATTCAGATCACCCTGGACGGCATGGATGAAGAATACGCGCGGCGCAAACGGTATCCGAAAGAAATGAAAGGTCCGTTCCGGATCGTGATCCGCAATATGCATCTGCTCCTCGCCGCCGGGATCCACGTCATGGTACGGCTGAATGTGGATGAAGATAATCCCGAAGAAATCATCCGGACGATAGATTTTCTCAAAGATGAATTTACCGGAGAAGAAAAACAGACGCTCCGGGCATATGCCCATTCGATTTTCGGTATTCCCGGAGAAGGGCCGGAATCCTGTCCGCTGAGTGCAGGCAGCGACGCCCTGGAAGCCCGCGTACAGGAAATCAATGACTATATCCGGCTCCAGGGATTGATGATCTGGGATCCGGACACACTCTTCTCGCTTAAAACTCATTACTGCATGGTGACCGCTCCGGAATGCAACGTGCTGATCGATGCCTCCGGGCAGCTGTTTGCCTGTGATGCCATGACAGAAGACATGCGCTATGGCAATGTGAAAACCGGCTTCGATCCGGACGCACGGAGCCGGGTAACCGAAACATGCAAAGTGCGCAAAGAATGTGAAACATGCGTATTCCTGCCCGAGTGTACGGAATTCGACCGTTGTCCCAGCTGCATCCCCTACGACGATTGCTGCCGTCAGGAAAAACGCAAACTGGACAGCGAACTGTTGGAGGCAATCCATGTTTCAAATTGAAGCGGCGGATCTGGTGATCCGCATCGAAAACCGATACGATTATGTACAGGATCTGTGCCGGGAATATATCACTGATAATAACTGCTCACCGGATCTAACCGTGTCTGTATCTGAAGAAGAATTGACCCGGGAAGCCGAAAAAGAACCGGAAACATTTTTCAGCCGTGGATACGGCGAAGGTGTGCTGATCTATGAAAAGATCAGCAACACACTGCCAGCCTTCGACGCTTTTGTGATGCATTCTTCCGTTGTGGCCGTCGATGGGCAGGCCTATGCCTTCGCCGCAAAAAAAGGTACCGGGAAGAGTACCCATACCCGCTATTGGAAGGAAGTCCTCGGAGACCGACTCACCGTCATCAACGGAGATAAACCCATCTATCGCTTCCGGGACGGCCGGCTGCTGGCTTACGGTACCCCCTGGTGCGGAAAGGAAAACTGGCAGACCCCCGCCTCGGCTCCCCTGCGGGCACTGTGCCTTTTGGAACAACGCAGCAAGAATGCTCTTTTCCCGATCAATGCCTTTGACACTCTGAGCGAACTGATGCAGCAGTTCCATCTGCCGGAAGGCGGCCTGGTGGACATGCCCAAACTGATGAGACTGATTGACAGGATGACGGCTGCTGTACCGGTGTACCGGCTTTGCTGCCGCAACGACAGATCGGCAGCTGAAGTCGCCATCACATATTTCGGATTGTAAATCAAGAAGAACCAGATTGGAAAAATAAAGGAGAAAAAGCATGCGCATCAAAGAAGGATACGTCATCAACAAACTGGGACTCGGATACGTCGTAGTTGCTGTAGGCCAGGCCACAGAAGAATTTCACGGTGTAATCAAGCTGAACGCCACCGGCGCATTCCTGTGGCAGAGTATACTGGACGGCGCCGACAGCCGGGAGAAACTGATCGAAGCCATGATGAAACAGTATGAAGACCTGGATGAAGCCACTGCCGGGCAGGATCTTGACGAATTTCTGAGCATGGTAGATTTTGCGCTTGAAGAGTAAAAAGGCTTCAGAACATGTTGCCACTCTTGTATTCGTATAGTATACTGACAATGAGTTTCGGTCAGTACAACAGCTCCAATCCGCCTACGCAAGGTTCTACCGTAACGATCGGTGGAGGAACCTATGTGTTCGATTATGTAGGAAACCACTGGAAACTGGAGAAATAGCATTATAATCAGCTAATCCGTTTATCTCGTGCTTCCGGTTTTTCCGGAAGCCGTTTTCTTTTTCTCTGTTCCGGATCATACGATGAAATCATACACTCTGAGCGAACTGAAAAAGCGCCGGGAAGACGGCACCTTTAAAGAGATCTTCACAGACTGGAAGTGGATCTTCTCTTATTCCATGCGCTTCAAAGGTTCCATCGCGGTATACACTATCCTGGGACTTCTGAGCAGTACCCTTGGACTTATTTCCTCCATTGCCGGAAAATTCCTTGTGGATGTGGTGATCGGTCATAAGACTGACCAGCTCTGGCTGGCTGCGCTGGTGATGGCTGGAAGCACGCTGCTCTCTGTGGGGATCAGCAACCTTAGCGGACGCATCCGCCAAAAGCTGGATGTGGATATGACCAACGCCATCCGCGCCGATGTGTTTGACAGCGTAATGGATGCCGGCTGGCAGTCGCTGAACCAGTTTTCCAACGGAGACATTCTCAACCGTTTTCACGGTGATATCGGTACTGTGGCAGACAACGCCGTAAGCTGGCTGCCCGGTGTGATCATTTCCATCTACAGCTTCGCTGCTTCTTTTATTGTCATCTGGCATTACAGTCCCGTGATGAGCCTGATCGCTCTGTCCAGCGCACCGGTGATCCTGTTTATGAGCCGGTATCTGGTGAATAAGCAAAAATCCTTCCGGACGGAAATGATGGAAACCTCCAGTAAGATGTATTCCTTCGAGACTGAAGCGCTGTATAACCTGGACACGGTCAAAAGCTTCGGGATCACGGATGCCTTCAGTCTGCAGCTGCGGGAACTGCAGATGCAGTACCGCCGCCTCACGCTGGCTTGGAATATGTTCCAAATCCGAACCAATGTATTCATGTCCGTTCTGAGTCTGCTGGTGGAATACGCGGCGTATGGATATGCCCTGTTTCTGCTGTGGGGCAGCCAGATCACGTATGGTACCATGACCCTCTTCCTGCAGCAGCGCAGCGCCCTGAGTGCAGCGTTTCACGGGCTGATCAGCATCGTACCCGGCTTTGTCAGCAGCAGCGTATCCGCCCACCGCATTCAGGAACTGATGGCTCTGCCCAGAGAAAAACACGAAACCGAAGAAATTCCACCAAAATTCTTCCAGGGCGGTCTGACACTGAAACTGGATCAGGTGGATTTTGCCTACGAAGACGGCGAAAAAGTGATCGAAGCATCCGATTTTGAGGCGCATCCAGGACAGATTACAGCTCTGGTCGGCCCCAGCGGAGAAGGAAAGACCACCGTCCTACGGCTTCTGCTGGGTATAATCGAACCCGGCTCCGGTTCCTGCACATTTCTTTCGGACGGCGGACAGGAGCTGGCTGTCAGCGCGGAAAGCCGGGCACTGATCTCGTATGTACCCCAGGGCAATACTCTGCTCAGCGGCACCATCGCCGAAAACATGCGGCTCGCCCGCCCTGACGCATCCGATGAAGATATCATCGCCGCTCTGAAGCTAGCCTGTGCCTGGGAGTTTGTAAAAAAGCTGCCGGAAGGCATCAACAGCAACATCTATGAGCGTGGAAAAGGTCTGTCCGAAGGACAGGCCCAGCGTATTTCCATAGCCCGCGCACTGCTGCGAAATGCACCGGTCATGCTGATGGACGAAGCCACCAGCGCTCTGGATGTGGAAACAGAACGGCGTGTGCTCCAGAGTATCCTGACAAAGGCCCCCGGCCACACCTATATCATCACGACCCACCGGCCATCCGTACTGTCCATGTGCGACCACGTATACCGTGTGGAAGATAAGCGGCTCATCCGGTTGGAACAGCAGGCGATTGACAGCATTGCGCACATTTTTTAATCGTATATAATATTGTTTTTCATTCTCAAATTAATGCCGCTCACTCAAATATTTCTTTATATTGGCAACTGTCAGTTTCTTATGTTTTATCGCACTGAAAAGCCTTCTGACAAACGCCTTTGATTTCAGGAGAAACACCCGTATCGGGT
>CACZSZ010000220.1 GCA_902783945.1 uncultured Lachnospiraceae bacterium | reverse complement strand
TCTGTACATATCCGGGAAAGATCTGCATCAATGCACTGTGAGTAAGAAAATGACTCCAGAGCAGTCCTCCGGCTGTCGCCGCGGCACAGGCTGCAGCGATCTGCCAGTTCTTCCAGCTGTTTGTATCTTTCCCGAAGCGCGCCTCTTCTGAAGCCACATATTTCCTGTTATACACCAGAGTGATCACATACGCCAGCAGACTGGACAGGAGCGGAAGCACCCGGATCTGTTCCTGCATTTCTTCCGTGTCACGGATCCCTGTCACTGCTCCGCAGACGATCAGAACGACTGCACTGCTGACGATCATGCAAAGCAGTAAGAAGACCGTCGGATAGAGAATATCCCAGATTTTCTTTTTCCCTGTCATGCCTTAAGAAGGATCTCTTCCAGATCCTTTACTGTTTCGACGATCATATCAGCGCCAGTCTCCTCCAGTTCCTCTCTTGTCCCATATCCAAACAAAACACCGATGGCTTTGATCCCGACTTCTTTCGCTCCCTGCATATCGTATTTCCGGTCCCCGATCATCCACGTCATGTCATAACATTCCCCAAAGCCCGCTTCGTCTATAGCCCGCCGGATATTGTTCGCTTTGTCCGACATCTTCTCATCCATGGAGGCTCCGACCACGCAGTCAAAATACCCCAGAATACCGAAATGGTCCATGATCTCCCTCACAAACGGTTCTGGTTTTGCGGATGCCACTGCAATCTTATGTCCGGCATGTTTCACTTTTTCCAACAGGGCCGGAATCCCCGGATAGACACTGCACTCGAACTTTCCCACTTCCCTGTATCGCTCACGAAAATAGACAACTGCCTGTTCAGCCTCCGCTTCTGTCATCCCTATCATTTCCCTAAAAGAATAGTTCAGGGGCGGTCCCATAAAAAACCGCAGTTTCTCAATCGGGTATTCCGGATATCCCATGCGCACCATGGCAGCCTGGGCACTTTTTGTCACACCGGGAGCCGAGTCCACGATCGTGCCGTCAAAATCAAACAAATATAACATAAAACTCACATCCTCTCCGGTGCAGAAAAACCGAGTACGTCAATGGCATCCAGCATAACTCTGCGCACCAGGGTCATCAGCGCGATCCAGGACTGTTGACGGGCTGTGTCTTCTTCCGCCAGGATACGGTGCTCGTGATAGAACGTATTGACATCATTTGCCAGTTCATAGATGTAAGCGCAGAGGCGATGCGGAGCTTTGTCTGCATATGCACCGCTCAATGCTTCGTTATAACGGGCTGTCTGCAGCATCAGATCTTTTTCACTCTTACCTTCTGCCGGCAGCAGCACGCAGGTTTCCGCATTGCCGCCTGCCTCCTCATACCGTTCCAGGATAGAGCGGATCCGCACGATCGTGTAGAGCAGGTAAGGTCCGGTATTACCCTCAAAAGAGGTAAACCGCTCCACATCAAAGATATAGTCTTTTGTGGCCTGATTGGACAGATCACCGTATTTTATGGCTGAAAGCCCGACAATTGCCGCCGTTTCCTCAGCGTCCTTATCTCTCACACTGCGGTTTTCGACGATCTTTTTATACATTTCCTTGTTTATATCGCCGATCAGTTCCTCAAGGCGCATGACGCCGCCCTCACGGGTCTTAAACGGTTTTCCATCTTTTCCGTTCATCGTTCCGAATCCCAGGAAATTCAGTTCTGTCTCATCTCTTACAATTCCTGTCTTCCTGGCGCACCGGAACACTTGCACAAAATGCAGTTCCTGACGTTTGTCAACGACATAGAGGACTTCGTCTGGATGATATATCTGCTCGCGTTCCAGCAGAGTGGCAATATCCGTTGTCGTATACAGAGAAGCTCCGTCTGACTTCAGCAGCATGCAGGGTGGGATCTGTTTGGCATCACCTTCCTCTGCCACATCCACGATCCAGGCTCCCTGGTCTTCATAGGCAAAACCATCGTCCTGCATCTTTTTGACCATATCCGGAATATACTTCTGTACATCCGATTCGCCCTTCCACAGATCAAATGTCACATCCAGTTTTCGGTAGTTTTCTTTCAGATCCGCTACAGAGAGCTTCATTATCTGTTCCCACAGTGCGTGATAGCCGCGCCGTCCCTGCTGCAACTCTGCCGTCGCCTGAAGTGCTCTGTTCCTGTATTCCTCATCCTCCTTGGACCGTGCACTTGCCGCCGGATAGATTTCTTCCAGATCACCGATCGTAAACGGTGCCTCCTCCGGATAGTCTCCTGTATAATTCTCGTCAAAATAAACCAGATCCGGCTGACGTTCATGAAGTTCAGTGATGATCAGACCGATCTGCAGACCCCAGTCTCCCAGATGCACATCGCCGATCACTGTATCACCAAGCCGCCGTCCCATTCTCTTCAGGCATTCACCGATGATAGCTGCACGCAGATGTCCCACATGAAGCGGTTTGGCAACATTCGGCCCGCCGTAATCCACAATTACAGTCCTGGGGTTTTCAACTTTCTGAACAGCGAGTTCCGGATCCTCCGACATTTTTGTCAGATACTCCGCCAGCCACGATTCCTGCAGATCCAGATTCAGGAATCCAGGCATTACAGCCTCGGCTTTAGAAAAAACATCGGAACCTTCAAGCTGTACAGCGACATCCTTCGCAATCTCGATCGGTGCCTTTTTATAGGTTTTCTTCGCTGCCATAGCCCCGTTGCACTGAAACTCACATAAATCCGGTCTGTTGGAAGCGACGACTCTCGCAAACCTCGGATCATATCCGGCATTTTCGAATGCCTTCTCCAGTTCTTCGCTCATCAGTTGTATAATTTTCTGCATATTCTGCCTCTGTAATTCCCTGTACTATGGATGCGGCGGCTCTGCGCCTTTGCAGAGAGCCACTGCTGCTATTTACCTGAAACGCTCAAACAAGTATAATCAATAATAAAGAAAGTTGCAAGGCGTACACTTAATTAAGGAGGTGCAGTGTGTTACCCAAGAAGGAATACTATAAAAACCTGGCACAGACAGTAATCCCCCGCTTCGCACGGAGAAATATGGAAGCTGTTTACTGTGAAACAGCTGAAGAAGCCAGAGAAACTGTTCTGGCTATGATTCCCCTGGGCTCAACGGTGACAAACGGCGGATCCGCGACTCTCGATGAGACCGGGATTCTGGATGCGCTGAAAAGCGATGCATACCGGTATGTTCCAAGAAGCTATTCTTCTGATCCCAGAGAAGTGCAGGCTCAGTTTGCCCTGCAGGCGCAATGTGATTATTTTCTGATGAGCACAAACGCTTTTACGGCTGACGGTGAACTTGTCAATATAGATGGAAATTCCAACCGCCTGTCAATGCTTCTGTATGGTCCTTCCCATGTGATCATCGTCGCCGGTATGAATAAATTTGCCAAAACCAGAGAAGATGCCCTGAACCGTGTCCACAATATGGCCTCTCCGCCAAACTGTGTGCGTCTGAATAAAAACACTCCCTGCGCGGCAACCGGTCTCTGCGGTGACTGTCAGAGTCCGGACTGCATCTGCTGCCAGGAAGTGATTACGCGACGTTCTATGGCTGACGGAAGGATTCGGATCGTCCTTGTCGGTGAAGAGCTGGGATTTTAATCTCCGCACCGCCTGCAGAACATTTTGTGCTACTCTCTGCGGAGAGCGTCGATCGGATTGAGATTGGCTGCTTTCACAGAAGGAAGAAGTCCGAAAACAACACCGATCACCATGGAGAAAATAACACCCAGAAGGATCGCCGGTATGCTTATGGCTACCGGCGTTCCCGATGTCCGGGATATGATCTCCGCCAGCACGATTCCGGCCACAACCCCCAGTATACCGCCGATTCCGGTCAGGAGAACAGACTCCGTAAGGAACTGTGTCAGAATTCGCTTTTTTCTGGCGCCCAAAGCTTTTTTCAACCCGATTTCAGCCGTGCGTTCGGAAACTGATACAAGCATGATATTCATCACGCCGATGCCGCCGACCAGCAGTGCAATACTGGCAACCCAGATAAGCAGGTTATTGGTGCTGGCTGCCAGTTCCTGTTTATTGCGGGCTTTTTCCAGAAGATCCAATGCTTTATACCGTATGGAAGAAGAATCCGAACCGCTCATGCCGTCGCCAGATGATTCTTCTGTTTCTTCTTCTGAAACCATCTCTGTATCTGTACTTTCTATATCCAGACTGCTACCTGCCACAGAGCGATTCATAATAATCTCAATGCTCTGTCCAACCGTACTCATAGACTCAACATCGATTGCTTTTGCCACACAGTTAGCCGGTTCATCGTATCCGTATACGATCGGCCATGACGCATCAGGAAGCATAACGACACCGAAATCCTGATCCGCATAATTAACATAATCCTGATATGACTGAATAACCGGTTCCGCGCTCTTTACTTTATCGACTATTCCGACAACAATAAAAGGCTCACTGCCGATATCGATCGTAGATCCTACGGCTCCTCCTTCCGGAAAAAGAGAATCCGCAGCCGTCTGATCCATTAGAATCACTTTATGAAAATCTTTGTAATCTGTTTCCGTGAATGCTCTTCCTTCCGTCACCTGATATCCGGTCGTATACAGATAATGCTGATCAATTCCCAGAACACCTGCCGAGTCCAGTCCTTTATCTCCGTGTTTAATGTCATCCGACCAGTTGCGGAACAGATAAAATGATGCATCTTCCACTCCGGACAGTGACCGGATTTCCTTTTTTTGCTCTTCGGATACGGGACTGACACCCGAAGGCGCACCGAAGTCCATATAATACTCATCATTTCCCTGTTTCAGAGAAACTTTTACATTATTGTTTCCGGCTCCGATTAGATTCTGCATAATCTGTTCATTCGTACCTTTAATTGTAGATACGATTCCGATGATTGCCGCTATGCCGATGATCACCCCAAGCATGGTAAGGAAAGACCGCATTTTATGCGCCCATATTCCCTGAAAAGCAGACTGTAATGTTTCTATCATAATCTGTCCCCTTATGATCCGGTCAGTTCGTCCAGTGTTCCCTCTCGCGTTTTAGCACCTTCCTGTACTTCCTTTCCGTAAGGAAATGCCAGATAATCCTGCATGGTGACTCCGGAAATGATCCGGTATCCTTCTCCGGAGATTTCTCCGACTTCTATCTCCTGCTTTTCAAGCAGGTTGTCTGCGCCTCGTTTATAGACATAGCGTTTACCGTCTTCGTCCAGGATAAATGCTCTGTATAAATACAGGACATCCCCCTGATCACTTGGTTCTTCTTCCTCCTGTGTTCCGGAAAAATTGATCCTCAGACTGTCATTCGCGCTGATCTCTGCAGAAGAGTCCGAGATACAGGCCAGGAAAGGATACGCAGATGCATTGGCATCAGAATCATAAAACCCCTGAAATGATTCTCCGCTCGGATAAGGTGAGATTTCTGTTATCTCCGCCTGATAAGACATACCGCTTTTCCAGGACTGCACTGTCACGCTGTCTCCTTCATGCGTGGTATTCAACATCGTCTCGCTGATGTTTCCCTGTACAAACAGTCCATCGGAATTCGTGATCTGCATGAATGCACTGCCGTCTGTCGGCAGATTGTCCGGATCGCCGGCTTTTCTTACGACTCCGTCCATCTTGGCGTAAACTTCGCCTTCCTTCACGGCTTTTTCTTCCAGCTGCAGCTTCAGAATATTCTCCCGTTCATCCAGCTGCAGTGATTTCAGTTCTTTTTCCTGATCCTGGATAGCCTGCTTCAGTTCCTTGCTCGTATATTGTGCATTTGGCGGGATCAGTCTCAGACCGCTGCCTATACTGGAAGAACCCGAATTGCTACTATTACTGCTATTGCTGCCGGATGAATCAAATACTTTACCGCGAAGCGGTTTTACGGGTCTGTATTCCTTCGCCATCATAAACTGCTGTTCTGACCCGGCAGATGTCTGCAGACCATCTGTTCCGTTTCCGGGATCTGCAGACGGATCCTGTCCCGGATCAGCAGACGGATCGGGAGTCGGATCCGGTGTCGGTTCCTGTGTCGGCTCAGGTGTCGGTGTCTCTGTTGGTTCCGGTGTCGGTGTCTCTGTCGGTTCCGGCGTCGGCGTCTCTGTCGGTTCCGGTGTCGGTGTCTCTGTCGGTTCCGGTGTCGGTGTCTCTGTCGGTTCCGGTGTCGGCGTCTCTGTCGGTTCCGGTGTCGGCGTTTCTGTCGGTTCCTTTTCTTCCCAACTGGCGTACAAAGTCATATCTTCCAGTACATGAAGAGTAAAATCATAAGGATTATCGTCTTTGTCAAGCCACTCTTTAAACTTTGCGCCTTCTTTTACAGGCGCATTTTCCCCCGTGTATTCGCTCTGGATCAGCTGTTCATCCTTTATTACTTCTGCTTTTTTCCAAAGGACAGAGTCTACCATGAATGTGACGGATACAGTTTCTGCCTCTTCTTTTTCCCTCAGCACAGGTTCCGCATCGGTGAAATTCAGGACCATGTCGCCTCTCACGTTCTGCAGCTTCATGGCATCAAACAACACATATGCTGTGCCGTTTCTGGCGATCATACCGTCCGGATCATTGTTCTCATGCGCTTCCAGTGTCACATAGTAATAGCCTTTTCCTTCTGCTGCAGCCCTCGTGATCAGTGTCGTCAGGAAGGATTTTCTGACAGTAATCTCCCGGTCGCCGTAAACCAGATACCGGTACGGATAAGCCATCGTACCGAGAGGTATCGTTTCTTTCTTAACCTCTCCTTCGTCTGCTGTACCGGATCCCTGTGCATCTGTATTGCCCGTTTCTGACGGCTCTTCCATGTCAGCAGAAGGAAGATTGAACGGAATACTGTTCTCATCCAATACCTGATACGGCGGAGCCTTAGGTATTTCCTTTTCCGGTTTCTCGGGAATACCGCCTTCACTTATAGGATACAGACGGTGCAGCGTATCCAGATTGCGCTGCGCTACATCGATCTCCAGCCGGATCTGATCCAGTTGAACCTGCCTGCGTTCCAGGGCGATCTCTGCCTGTTCAGTATCATATGTCAGGAGAAGATCTCCTTTTTTGACTTTGTCGCCTTCCGCAACATATACCTTTTCGATCGTCTGTGCGTCTGTCACATAAATATTCTGAGACGCGTCTGTCGCCAGTTTTCCATCTACGGTATTTCCTGTATCCCCGAAATACCAGCCGTAATTCAAGGTATCTGCAGGAATGACAATAACGGTTTTTGCAGATGTAGTCTCCCGTACAGCAACTGTGACACCTGCCGCAGCAGCCACGCAGATCACAATCGTCAGGATTATCGCGAGGACCCTTTTTGGCTTCTTCATGCTTCTTCCTCTTCCGCAGACTGTACCAGTCTGCCATCCCGGATGACCACCATTCTTGATGCCTGAGAGGCCACGTGGGAATCATGAGTGATCATCAACAGGGCCATGCCTTCCTCGTTCAGCTTGGAAAACAGCTCCATCACCTGGGCACCGGAAGCAGAGTCAAGTGCCCCGGTCGGTTCGTCGGCCAGCAGCATACGCGGATGATTGACCATCGCACGCGCTATGGCCACACGCTGTTTCTGACCGCCGGACAGCTGATTCGGCAGAAACTGCATACGTTCTGCCAGTCCCACCCGGGAAAGAGCATCTTCTGCTGCCTCCCTGCGCTCTTTTTTGGGAACCCCTGCATACATGAGCGGCAATTCCACATTTCCGATCGCAGTCTGATATGACAGCAGCTGAAAGCTCTGAAAAACGAATCCGAGTTTTTTTAATCGTATATCCGCCAGTTCATTTTCAGAACAGCGGCTGATATCTCTGCCGTCAAGCAGCAGCGTCCCGGAAGTAGCCTGATCAAGACAGCCGATGATATTCATCAGAGTGGATTTACCGGATCCGGAAGGTCCCATGATCGCTACGTATTCTCCTTCGTCCATCTGAAAATTCACGTTTTTCAAAACCGGCACTTCCAGTGCACCGTCCCGGTATGTTTTGCAGATATCCTTACATTCCAGGATCATGCGCCGTCCCCTTTCGCTACTTCCACATTATCGGGCAGCACCAGAACATCTTCCAGTTCAAGACCGTCCAGAATCTGCACCAGCATAAGATTTTCATCTCTTTCACCCGTCTTTACTTCCCGTTTTTCTGTTGATCCGGATTCTTTTTGTATCATTACATACTGACTGCCGGAGTCTTTGTCAACAATATAGTACGATGGGATCCAGATCCCTTCCCTTTCTGATGCTTCTCCCTGCCCAAGATCCTCCTCAAGATAAACGTGCTGGCCAAGCATCATCCCGTCGCTGTTTTCCAGTTCTACATAGAAATAGTAATTGCTGCCGCCGGTATCAGAGTTTCCCAAATAATAAGAACTCTGTTTATTGACCGCATTCTCTGTATTAATGTCGCTGATAACTCCGCTCCAGGTCTGTTTATCGTCCACCCGCGAATGAACAATAACGGAACTTCCTACCATGATCTGTCCGATGTTCTGCTCATTTACCGTCCCTTTGATCCGCAGATTATCGGTATTCATAACTGTGATAAAACCATCGTCTGCATTCCCGCTGCTGCTTTTACCGTCATTTACCGAATGAATAACACCGTCGATCTGACTCGTTACTGCAGCATGATCCTGATTTTCTTTAAGCTTTCTGATCTCGAGTTCCTTACTGCGGATATCCAATTCCTTTTGCTTTTTCTGCAGCTCTGTATCCTGGATCCGGACTGTGTAATCTGCCTGTTCAGAGGCCTTTGCCTTTTTCTGGTCTTCCTGCAGCTTGGCTATCGTCTGTTCAATACTTTCCAGCTCATTTTTCAGGCGTTCCAGATCGATCTCTGCCTGCTCCTGATCCGATTTATACTTTTCGGTATCATAGATGAACAACACATCGCCCGCTTTGACGATATCACCTGCCGAGACCAGGATTTCTTTGACCGTACTGTCGGGGTTCTTATTTACAGACCATGTTTTTTCCGCTTCCACGACACCGCTGAAACGATTTATGGAACCAACAGCACCGCTGCCGGTCAGTTCTCTGACAGATATTGTGTATCCCACAGAATCTCCTGCCGAGTCAATTTCCCGATCAGAAAGAAAAAATTTCCATATAAACAGGAACGCAGCCGCAGCTGCTGCGATCCCTATTATGATCCCGATTGTACGTTTTTTCATAATGATACTCTTTCTTTGTCAAAAACGGTTGTTATACAACCGTTTTTTCAATAACACTTTTATTTTCAGATCTGCATTTACTCTGTTTTTTCTTCCTGTACCGCCGGAGTATTCTCTTCCATATTTTCCAGTTTTCTTCCGACCGCTTCCCTCACCATGTAATAGGCGATGGCCGCAAACGGAATAGCGAGCAGAATGCCCCACACACCGAACATTTTTCCGCCGACAACGATACAGACAATTACCAGTACTCCCGGAACTCCCAGTGCCCCGCTGAACATCCTCGGTTTCATGAAATAGCCGTCAAAAGTCTGCAGGATGACGGTAAAAATCAAGAACCACAGCGCATAGACCGGTTTGACCAGGAAAAGAAGAAATCCTCCGATCACTCCCCCGACGATCGGTCCGAAAGTCGGTGCCAGGTTGGTAATTGCGACCACAACGGAAATAAGTACCCCGTACGGCAGGCCGGCGATCAGCATAAATATGCCGTTTGCGATACCGACAAAGAGCGCATCCAGAAGATCAAATAACACATACCGTATGAGAATGGAATGAACTCTCTGCAGAAAGCTGATCGTTTTCCTGTTTGTTTCCGGTTTTTGCACGGCTTTCAGTATTTTGCCGATCCCATGCAGCAGCCGATCTTTATCTGTCAGAAAATACAGCGTCAGAATTGAAGCTATCACGAAGTCCATAATGTTGGAACCGACATTGCTGAGCAGACTCAGAAACTCGTTGATCCCGGACGGCAGTTTATCCTGAATTCCCGAGAAGAATTCCTCAATGCGGGCAATAAAATTGGAAATATCAAGATTATGTCTGGCAAAAAACTCTGTGACATGTCCCAATGCCTCTCTGGCGGACTTCATATATCCATCCAGATTGCCTATGAACATAGCCACACTTGAAACAATCTGCGGTATCAGGAAGAATCCGAGAAGGATCAGGAGAACCGCCACCAGAATACATGTGATCACCACCGATATAAAATGTCTGGTCCGGGGCTTGAAAGCTGTTTTCAGAATCCGGAATTCAAAAAGACGTACCAGTGGATTTAAAAGATATGCAAAAACAACACCCAACATGACAGGCCGGAAGAAGTGAAGAAATCTCCCGACGTATCCGAACACCGCCGGCATATTGGATAAGAACAGAAAAAGGACCACACCGATACAGATCGCTATGGTCAGAGAAACCCATCTTTTATTTAACCAGTCCCGATTCCATTTCATATCCTATGATACCGTATCCTCTGCAATGGCTGCAGACAGAAAATATCGCTTATATCATACTTACATAATAGGACTCCATCAGGAACATGTCAAGAATTTGGAGGCATACCTCCGTTTTGAGGCATGCCCTGAAACGGAACTGCATTCTGCTCTTGGATCGTCCCATCCGGAGGCTGCAAATCCTGCCTCTGTGCCATACCCGGCACAGTCATCATGTTTTCTGATGGTTCTGTATTTTCCGTCGGATCGAACTTCGCCTCTGCCGGCTGATCGAGTCCCAGATCTGCCGCTGAATCGGGACTCGGTTCTGCTGCCGGATCGGGACCCGGTTCTGCCGACGGTTCACCTGCCGGCCCGTTATTCCTGCGTTCAGAATGACTTCCGGATCCGGCTTCACTTTCCGGAACGGTCTCTTCGAAGGGTATATTCTGCTCTTTCGGTGCTATTTCTGACTCTTCCGGTGCTATCATTCCCTGAGAAGGCAGTTCTTCATTCTGATTTTGTATACCTGCATTCGGCTGACTATGCTCCCCTTCAGCTGCAGTCTGTTTCTGTGCATCAGCAGGAGCCGGCTGCGGAGGCGGAAGCATTCCCGTCACTTCTTCTTCCAGTTTCTGTCTGTGTTCTGTATTTCTGGAAGTCACAGACACTTCCGCCTGCTTCTGTCCCCCTGTTATTATTTCCATTGTATCTGAAAGAGGTCTGCGTCTTATAGCTGAGGTCTTCAGTTCTGAAGCCTTCTCCTCACTTTTTTCATCCAGTGCCTTTACGGCAACTATTTCGTCCTTCCTGTTCAGGGTAAGCTCCAGCGAAGCGTCATCTGTTGTCACCTTTACCGTTGAATAGGCGAGAACATTTTCCGACGCATAATACAGCCCGCTTCCCGAGATGACGAGGATTGCAGCTGCAGCTGCAGCTGCCCGGTGCCAGGCTGCAGACCGCTTTCCAAATATTCCGGTCCGCTTTTCTTCCAGCCTGTACAATTCAGGCAGTTTTATTTCCTGACCGACTGCGTACTCTTTGTTCAGGATCTTCTCTACGATTCCTTCATCGGTCAGCACCGCCGCATATTCTTCTCTGATTTCCAGAACGACCGCTTTTTTCATGCTTTCATTTCCTCTTGTACCATATGAAGATACTCTGCCAGCAGCGGGTAATCCCCATTCAGAATAATTGCCGCTGCTATGATATACCGCCTGTGCTTTTCCAGGACTTTTCCGGAAATACCGCTTGCACAGACCAGGGCCTTTACCGGAAGCGTCCCTGTCTCTGTCATGGAATGAAACAACTCCTCATTCTGTACAAGAACAGCTGTCACAACTGCACATTTTTTCCTGCTCTTCTGCGCCTTGGGAGAAGATTCCGTGAGATCAAAAAATGAAAAACCATACTTTTTTAATTCACCCTGAACGGCATCGATCTCATCTTTAATCGTATATTTTCCCGGCCAGTTTTCATCGTCCGGAATCGATTCCGGTATTTCCTCCTGTTCCTCTTCGCGGTGTCTGTACAGATCCCGCATCCAGTCTGTCAGACGTCTCCGGATGATAACAGAAGCAAACGGCCAGAAGTCACCTCTGGAACTGTCGTATCCTTTTACCGCTTCATAAAAAGCCTGCAGCGTCACTGACCATTCTTCATCCTGTTCCGTAACAAAATGTTTCACAGCCCGCGAGGCACAGGCCAGCATGGAACGTCTGTACTGTTTTACCAGACTTTCAAATTGCTGATCGCTGATCCGTGCCTCCCGGCGTTGTGTATTCCGTTCATTCACCATATATCCCCTGTCTGTCGTTTATTCAGCTGTACTGTACAGCAACCCTTCTTTTCTCTGTGAGTTTCTGAACGGAATTCTACACTTTCAAGTTTAAATCAACTTAAACATAAACTCCTCAGAACGGCTTTCGCATCTTCGCATTCTCTGCACCGAACGGCATTCCGCCTTCCGGCAGCTCCGGTCTTTCACCATTGAATTCTTCAGACATCGGTGGGCGCAACCCATATGTCATATTGCCATCTTCATCAAATTCAATCGGTTTCAACTCTCCGTTTTCCGGAATATTTAGTCCGTCAGGAACATGAGCTTCATCAAACGGAACGAAATCTTCCGGCAGATCCAGGCCGCTCATATCAATTTCTTCCTGTCCGATCATGCCAGGCATTTTACCCTCTTCATTCTGTCCGTTCAGAAAACCATTCTTTATTCCCTCCAGCATTCCGGAGTGCACAGTTACTCCACTCTCTTTCTGCCCGCCGGATGCCATATCCCGGATCTGGGAAATTCCTTCTGTTTGTATATTTCCGGTCTCCTCCGCAAATACAGCAGATGCTCCGGTCATGGTTATGGCTGCCGTCAATCCAACTATGATTAATTTTGAATGTTTCATTTGTTTTCTCCCTTCGTGCTCAATTGTTATTTCTTTTCACTTGCTACACTATATAATTCGAATTCTGCATCCATTTTTGAGGGGCACTTCCAATTTCTCTTTTTGAAAAGCAAAAGATTTGTTCAGACGGAAAAGGCATCGGGTGTGGCGGAGATACAGAAAGAACTGAAGTGAAGCAACCGAGCGCGACGTGTTCTGTGCAGTTTTCTGTTTTGCTTTTTTACGTTGTGGATAGATCCAAGCCTTGGGGAATGGAAAAGGGGACCATCGCGACAGTCCCCCTCAAATATTTTCTGTATTCGTTTAGTTCTCTGATGTACTCTGTTCCTCTGTCAACTCAATCTGATCGTCACTGAATTCTTCAGGAATTTCAGGACGTTTGCCGCCAACTCCTTCGGGCGGTTCCGGCGGATTGCCGTTTTCGTTCTGGAATGGATTTCCGGGACCTTTTCCGTCCGGAGGTGCGGAAGGTCTTTCTCCATTGCCTCCCGGGCCTCCTTTTCCATCCTCAGGAGCACCTCGTCTGTCACCTCTTCCGCTGTCTGAAGACACTTTAACCTCTATTGCCTCACCCTCTGAACCAGTGCCTTCTTTATATTCTTCTCCGTTGATATACAGCTTATGTCCATTCAAATCTATAGCGTCTTCATCGCAGGTAAGCGATGTGATATATGAGTCACCGGTCAGTGTCCATACAGCACCGTCTTCAATCTCCACATACACCTGACCTGATTCACCTTCAGGATTGACAGCACTTTCCATGACAGATTCCCCATACAGGTACAAATTCAGAGACGAGACCTCATCTACCAGCAGATCCCCGTCGATCGTCTGATCCTGAGCATTCAGTGTCACATGACCGCCGTTCGATCCTTCGTTTCCCCATCCGGCTGCTGCCGCTCTGAGGAAAACACCTTCTGAATCTTCATTGACGATTTCAGCCTCTGAAAGTGTGATCGTCGCAATTGTATTGTTTACAAAGAAAATGTCCCCGTTTTTATTAGTCAGTGTGCCGCCATTCATGGCAAAAGACGCTTCTCCTTCAGCCGCATCGCCGGACATCGACTGATAAATCATTACAGCCTGATACCAGTCAGATTTGTCACTATTCTTTGAGTTATTGTCAGCAGTCAGGTCCGAATTCAGCAGTGTAACAGAATTCTTCCCTTCCACTACGACACCCTGTGATGATGTAGAGGTCATATCAGCATCAGAAACCGTGATATCCGCCGTCGAATAGATGACCGGTGAACCGACGCCTTCTGTCGTATACGTTCCGCCCGTCACGTTTACTGTACCGCCGCCGCGGTCAGAGCGGATCGCCGCTGAAGAATTCCCGGTCGTATAAACAGTCAGATTTTCTGCATTCATCGTGCCTCCGCCTGTCGTCATCAGTCCGCCTGAACAATTCCCGTTTGTCTCGATCGTTGTATCGGAAACATTGACTGTCGTCCCCTCCCCGTAAGAGAACACGCCATTGGCATGTGTACCGTCCGTCTGAACAGTGCTGCCGTCGATTGTCAGTGTTGCTCCGTTCGTGGCAAAGACAGCTGCATTCTCACCATAGAAGTCTGCTTCATCTCCTTCGGCTTCTCCGGTCTTTGTCACCGTGATCCCCGTATAAGATACTTCTTCCCCGTCAGCCTCAATAGCATGGCCTCCGTCACTGGAATCCTGATACGTGTCTTCTGCCTCTTCCGAGCCGGACTCTGCGGCAATTTCCTGTGCTGCCACGGTCCAGATACCTGCCGTTCCAAGTGCTGTCAGTGCCATGCTTGCCGATACCGCACCAGTCAGAATGATTCTTCCAATCTTTTTCTTTACATATTTGTAAGCCATTTCTGTTCCTCCTTGCATTTTTTCTTTTCGTCTGTACTTTTCAGCTTGCTGAATGTTTTCTTTGTTCTATGCTGTGCATTCTAACTGCCGAACCTAAACGCAAGTTAAAAAGCGGACACATTTTTGCATCCGCTTTTTGATTCTTTCCTATACTGATCTGCAGAACTTTCTGCCGTTACGTACCAGATTCTATGACCGACGCGATTTCCGGCAGCGTACGGCAGAAATGAATCTTATTCCGGTTTTCCGGCAGGACCAGTCCTTCTTCTGTCATATGATCCAGCAATGCTTCCAGATGATCGTAGTATCCGTTCAGATTATAGACAATACAGACACCGTCGATCAGCTTCAGCGATATCGCCGACATGATTTCCGAGATTTCCTCCAGCGTTCCTGTCCCTCCCGGGAAAGCAATGAATATATCTGCCAGTTCAATGATCTTTGCCTTCCGCTCTGCCATCGTCTTAGTCACGATCAGCTCATCCAGTTTGTCCAGCTGCAGGACACTGTCGATAAAAAACTGCGGTTCAACTCCGGTCACATACGCTCCGGCTTCCAACGCACTTTCCGCCAGCATGCCCATCAGTCCGATCTTGCTGCCTCCATATACGAGATCAAATCCGTTTTTTCCGATCCAGCAGCCCAGTTCTTTTACCTTTTCCGCATACAGCGGGTTTTTCCCGGGACTTGCTCCCAGATAAACACTGATTGTCTGTACATCTCTGCTTTTCTTTTTCATCTCATTTTGTCCTGTTCTATGATCCTGTCCGTAAAGCAAAAGTCGGCCGCATCACGCGTCCGGCTTCTGTTTTGTTCTCATGTAATATTATTCTTTTCGATCTGCGACAGCGATCCCCAGTTCTTCCAACTGCTTTGCCTCAACCGGAGCAGGTGCCTCGGTCATCAGATCAGAAGCATCTTTGACCTTCGGGAAAGCGATCACATCGCGGATCGAGTCGGCACCGGCCATCAGCATGACCAGTCGATCCAGACCGTAAGCCAGCCCGGCATGCGGCGGTACACCATATTTAAATGCCTGAAGCAGGAAACTGAACTGTTCTCTTGCCTGTTCTTTGGTAAAGCCCAGAACCTCAAACATTTTTTCCTGAATATCATCCTGGTGGATTCGCACGGATCCTCCGCCGATCTCGTTGCCGTTCAATACAATATCATATGCTTTGGCACGCACACTGCCCGGCTCTTCATCCACATGCGGCCAGTCTTCTTCAACCGGCATTGTAAACGGATGATGCATGGCCATATAGCGATTCTCCTCGTCCGACCACTCAAGAAGCGGGAACTCAGTGATCCAGACGAATTTGAAATCCTTCGGATCCATGAGGCCCATCTCCTCGCCAAACTGCAGGCGCAGCGCACCCAGCACATTCCAGACGATCTTGTTGCGGTCCGCCGCAAAAAGCAGCAGGTCGCCGGCCTCGCCTTTCATTGCCTTGATCAGGGCCTGCATCTCGTCTTCTTTCATAAATTTAGCAAAAGAAGATTTTACGTTTCCGTCTGGCTGCAGCTGAATATAAGCCAGTCCGCCGGCTCCGCAGCCCTTGGCAAAATCAACCAGTTTGTCAATCTGCTTGCGGCCGAGACCGCCTTTCCCTTTGACATTCAGTCCCCGCACAGAACCATCTTTCTTTGCCAGTGCGTTCTGGAACACTGCGAATTCACACCCGCGAACGACATCAGACACATCGACAAGCTCCATGCCGAAACGCAGATCCGGTTTGTCGGAACCGAAGCGGTCCATGGCTTCCTGCCAGGACATCCGCGGAATTGGCAGCTGAACATCAACATCCAGCACCTCTTTAAACAGGAACTGCAGATACCGCTCATTGACATCGATCACATCTTCCTGATCCACAAAAGACAGTTCCATATCGATCTGAGTGAATTCCGGCTGACGGTCCGCACGCAGATCTTCATCGCGGAAACAGCGGGCGATCTGGATATAGCGGTCAAAGCCTGAAACCATCAGCATCTGCTTGAACAGCTGAGGAGACTGCGGCAGGGCATAAAAGCTGCCCGGATGCACGCGGCTCGGCACCAGATAGTCACGGGCACCTTCCGGTGTGCTCTTGCCCAGCATCGGTGTCTCTATTTCGTAAAAACCCTCGTTGTGGAAAAACTGTCTTGTCAGGTACGCCACATCCGAACGCATCTTCAGATTACGCTGCAGATCCGGACGCCGCAGATCCAGTGTGCGGTATTTCAGACGCAGCTCGTCTTTTGTCTTACTGTCCTCCTCGATTGGGAACGGGGGCGTCTCCGATTCGGAGAGAATGCGCAATTCACTGACTGCCACCTCGATCGTTCCGGTCGCCAGTTTCTCGTTCACCGCTCCGGCACGCTTCTGGACCGTGCCGCGTACCGCCAGAACATATTCGCTGCGGATATGGGACGCGCGTTCCAGTGATTCCGCATCGATCGTCGTGTTTTCGAATATCAGCTGGATCAGTCCCGTGCGGTCACGCAGATCCACGAACAGAATGCCGCCCTTATTCCGGTTCTTCTGCACCCAGCCCATGAGTGTCACTTCCTGCCCGATCATCTCCTCCGTGACTTCCGCACAGCGGCATGTCCGTTTCATTCCCTGTATCGATTCTGCCATATCTCTATCCTCTTTTCCTTAGTGTTCAAAAATCTCTTCGATGACTGTATACCCTTGCTGTGCCAGCTGTTCCTTCTGGAACTTCTTGTTTTTCTTCATGATCTCCAGATCAACAATACGGCCTTCTGCCCGCTCTTTCATCGCCAGCTCCATGACTTCCTGCAACTTTCCGTCAGAAAGCTTTTTTTCCAGCAGATACACTTTCTTTTCCGCGGAACCGGGGATCTGATAATCCTGTTCCAGAAGCAGCATGACGATCCGTTCGAATCCGATGGAAAAACCGCAGGCAGGTGTCGGCTGTCCGGTGAACTTGCCGATCATCTCATCATATCTGCCGCCGCCGCCAACGGAACCGCCGTACCCGTCCATCGCGATCTCAAAGATCGGACCTGTATAATACGACATACCGCGGACCAGTGTCGGATCAAATACGATCCGGAAATCCGCACTGCGCACCGCTTCCACACTGTGCATGATCCTGATCAGACCGTCGGCATAAGTGGGATCCAGCGTACCTTCCAGGAGCTCCTTTGCCAGAGCCACACCCTCTGTATCCGGTGTGATCTTCTGAAACAGATCAAGATATTTTTCCACATTTTCCTGCGGAAATCCAGCTTCGAGCAGTTCTGCCTTCACACCATCCCAGCCGATTTTGTCCATCTTATCCAGCGTTATAAAGACTGAGTCATAGCTGTCCTCGGAAAAACCACTTGCTGCCGCCATGGCCTTCAGGATCCGTCTGTCGTTGATCCGGATCGTAAACTGATGGAAATCCAGCCTGCCAAGCAATGTCGACGTCGCCAGGATCAGATCGATCTCGGCCAGATTTGTCGCCTCACCGAGAATATCGATATCACACTGCATAAACTGGCGGTAACGCCCTCTCTGCGGTCTGTCGGCACGCCATACATTGCCCATCTGCAGTGCCTTGAACGGAGCCGGCAGATTTGCCGCGTTATTGGCATAATAACGGCAGAGCGGCACCGTCAGATCGTACCTCAGTCCGCTGTCAACCAGATCGGCTTCCGTCTTTGCTTCGGCAAGGCGCAGCTTTTCACCACGTTTCAGGATCTGGAAGATCAGCTTTTCATTTTCACC
>CACZSZ010000219.1 GCA_902783945.1 uncultured Lachnospiraceae bacterium | reverse complement strand
GCGGGATCCGTTCCATTCCCAAATGCCGGAATGAACAGAAGAACTGCCATGAGTACATCCAATGCGCTGCAGATCAAAGAAAGGTATTTGCTGATAAAAATCTTCTTATCATTTTCGGCCGCAGTAATGATCTCATCCGCACATATCAGATCGTCGATTTTTACAGAAAAAAACCTGGATATTTCTTTCAATGAGTCTATACTCGGATACCCTCTTCCGGATTCCCATTTTGAGACAGCCGTTCTGGAAACATAAAGTGCCTCCGCAAGTTCCTCCTGTGTCAGCGATCTGCTTTTCCGCAATTCCTGTAGTTTTTCACTGAATTCCATTTCCACTTACCTCTGTGAGTTGTTTTTCCCTTTTTGATCTGCAAGAGCAACCGCAAACTGATAGATCATGAACAAGCCTGAGCTCAGCAGGACGGAACCAGCAATATCCGTAGCCCAGTGAACACCTGCGATCAGTCTCCCTGTCATCATAAACACCGAGAACAAGATCACAAATACACTCGTCATTCTCCGGATCGACCGGTTTTCCGATCTCCTGTCGATCTGGTACTTCAGAGTCGGCATCACACTCAGAACCAGAAGTGTAGTGGATGAAGGATAGGATGCCTCCAGTACTCCGTTAATCAGGACCGGTCTGTAATTGACCGGAACCATTTCAAACACCAGGTACATAAGGATGACAAGTATATAATACACACCTAAAAGAATAATGTCCGAATCGACTTTCAGAAGACTTCTCCGTCTGATACTCTGAATGAGCCCTGCCGCTCCAAAACACAGACAGACGCATACAGGAACAAGACCGAGCCAGTCTGTAATAGTATAGATCAGCATGTGTACGCCGGTCATCTGATGAAACCATACATTGAATGCTGCAAAGCCGATTACTGACCCATCCGGTCCGGCCGGCTGTACATCAACATTCTGAATCAGTATAGTCCATAATACAAACCCGATCAGTAATCCTGTCCCTGCAATCAAATCTTTTTTCTGATTTTTATACATTTTTATTCTGCCCTTTCTATTCATACCTGCATTTACTGCATCCAAATAGAAAAAAACAGAATCCGGCAAAAAGGAAAAGAATCCGGCCGTCACATAAATGACACGATTCGTGTCATCTGCCGCGAGGACGAAACAGGACAGGTCCTATGTTCATTTTTGTTTCTTCTTTAATTCATTATACTGCTTTCGATCGATCCATCCGCTCTTCAGCAGATCATCTAATTGGGATGTCTGGCCTGATGTTTTCTTTTTTCTCTTTTCAGACAATACCGCTTTCATGACAAATCCAAAAAGCGCGATCACCAGGAAAAGTGCAAGTTTCGGCAGAATCATTTCCAACTTGTCAAAAACCTCCACCGCCTGCTTTCTCCGATCACCGGAAGGCGCTGGCCGCGGCGTGTTTTCAGGTGTCGGTGAAGCCGTTGTATGCAGTTGCGGTTCTTTTGATTCTGTGTCCGGAATCTTGCCGTACCTGTCCGTCTCGATCATAGTAAAATGGCTCCCGTACCACTGGATATTCCGCTTCCCGTATACATCAGTCAGTGTCATTTCGCCCTTGTTTTCGACATGTCCCGGGATGTGTGCCGCAATCTCTGTGTCCTGCACCTCTCCGTCCCCTTCATCGGAAAGTTCTCCCTGGAATACGGTTCCCCAGTTGATGAGCTCACCCTGCACAGTGAAACCATACGTCCTGATCTCCGCGTCCTCCATAACTGTAAGTGTTATGCCCTCCGGAACCGTAAAACTGCGAAAGATAACCGCCCTGCCGGAAGGGATCTCAAGATCTTCGGAGATTACAAGATCAGCTTCTTCACAGAGCAGCGTTCCACCGGAAAAGTCTGTTGTTTCATCACAAAAACTCTGCAATTCCTCGAAGGTGGAAAAGACGATCGTGTCAGTCTTCCCCATGGCGATATTCCGATGAGTAAAACAGGAAAACACAAATACAACAGCAAACAGGCAGCAAAACAGACATTTTTTCTTTATGATTTTCATCCTGACATTATCTCCTTGAAAAGCACCACCATCTCGACATGTTCCGAGCTGACCGCATGGACAATAACTATTCCATCAACTTGCAGTATACATCCTGTCAGTTCATCAAATGGGATTGTGATAATTAATCATAACATATCAACTGTGATTATGGATAAAAAAGGGCGAGGACACCGTAGAACAGTGTTCCCGCCTTTTTGACGTCAAACGAGCTGACCCAGACAGCACCAAGACCAATATCTGCCGCTGTCAGTCACATAACCGATCGCTATGGTCAGCGATGCTTTAAAAACTGATCTTCTGTTTCTATGACAGCGTGCTGCCGATCACTTTTCTGAGAAGAATACTTCTCGCGCTCTCTTCGGTATCATCGTCCTCTATGTAGCCGTCATAGGGTGCGGAGGGATCCGTATACTTCTTCGTGAACGGTCTGCAGATCTCTGTTCTGTGCTTAAAAGCAAAGTTAAGGTCATCTGTCCAGCCGGTATGCCCGGTAATGATCCTGATCGGATGCTTCCTCGTGCGAAGGTTCTTTTCCAGTTTTTCAAGCGACTGAACTGCCAGTTTGTTGTCCTCCGCCAGCGTGCTGATAAAACTGTAGCCGCCGTCCGCGCCGAACCAGATCGTGTCGCCGGTGAAAAGATACGTATCGTCAATGAGATAGACCATATGCCCCCAGGTATGCCCGGGAACCAGGATGCATTCGATCCTGATATCTCCGATCTGAAGCACTTCGCCATCTTTCAACAGCGTTCTTCGGTTATCCGTTCTGACCAACGGAAGCTTATAGAGGCCATGGAACACCTTCCTTCGGACTTCTCCGGTAAGATACCGGTTTTCGATCTCACCGATATACACTGCCGCATCCTGAAACAGCAGGTCGCTGTCCCTCTCCAGAGCGCCAACGTGATCTGTATCCTGATGAGTGATCAGGATATGTCTGATCGATGCCGGATCCATGTCCAGCCAGCCCATTTTTTCTTTCAGTCTGGTATAATTGTAGCCGGCGTCGATCATGATCGTAATGCCGTTTTTTTCTTTTTAGTAGATGTTGTCGACCCACTCCCGGATACAGCTCACATGATCGTCGATCCTGCCTGTGTTCAACGGTTTGAATATCGCTTTTCCACGAAACAGTCTGCTCATGGATTTCTTTTGATTTTCCGAATCTTTTCGTGCCATTCGCTTATCCTCCGAAAACGATCCTGACGATCTTCATCTCCCTTTTAAGCTCATCTCGTGTATATCTCCCTGACCCGATCCCACGAAGGCATCATGGCACGAAGACTGTCGAACGACGGCATGGGAAATTCTGCCTTTGCTGCCCGGACAGTCTGAAACGCTTCGTCCAGATCCTCCATTTCACCCGGGGCGTGACGGCAGTGTTCCGTCGTGCACAGCGCACCAAGCCGCGTTCTCGACATCCAGTAGATGACCACCCTGACCATTGTGTTCGCAAGGCCCGGCTCCAGCAATCTTTCATCGCCCGCCGGACGCACGGGATATCCCAGTGCCATGAGCAGATGATAGGCGTCTCCGACCGCGTCGAGCAGGAGCTTTCGTTCCGCCCGGGAGGACTTCCTGAGATCACATCCTG
>CACZSZ010000218.1 GCA_902783945.1 uncultured Lachnospiraceae bacterium | reverse complement strand
TACAGACTGATGAAAGAACAGCTTGACGAAACGGCGGAAGATACATGAACTGGACGAAGGAACAGCGGCAGGTCATAGATCTGCGCAATCAGAATCTGCTGGTGTCGGCTGCGGCCGGTTCCGGCAAGACGGCCGTACTGGTCGAAAGGATCATCTCACTTGTGACGGATCCGGATCACCCTGTCGATATCGACAGGCTGCTTGTCGTTACTTTTACACGGGCTGCTGCCGGTGAGATGAAAGAGCGGATCGGACGTGCGCTGGAAGAACGGCTCCAGGCGGATCCTAAGGATGTACATCTTCAAAAACAGGGCGTATTGCTGCATCACGCTCAGATCAATACGATTGACGGATTCTGTACTTTTGTCCTGCAGAATTATTTTCACCGGATCGACCTGGATCCGGGATACCGCATTGCGGAAGAAGATGATCTGAAGCTTCTGCGGGGAAAAGTGCTGGAGAATCTTCTGGAGGAAGAATATGCGGAGGGCCGGAGATCATTCCTGCATTTCGCGGAAGCCTACGGGAGAGGAAAGAGTGATAAAAAACTCACGGAGCTGATCTCGCGGCTGTATGATTTTGCCGTCAGCAATCCCGATCCGGATGAGTGGCTGGATTTCTGTCTGGAAGGCTATGCGCCGGAGACGGAAGAAGAACTGGAGAAGAGCACCTGGATGCAGTCACTTGTCAGCGAAGCGGGATACCGGGCTGCAGGGCTTCTGCAGGGAGCGGCGCAGCTGTGTGATTTTGTCGCAGCGCATCCCGAGGCGCCTCAGGCATATCTGCCTGCCCTGCAGAGTGACACGGCCTTTCTGGCAGAACTGGCAGGAAAAACAACATACCGGGATTTTCAGGAGGTATTTGCCTCATGGAAGCCGGAAAAACTCGGTATCAGGAAACAGCCGGATGTGGATCCTGAACTGAAGGAACAGGTTAAGAAGCTGCGGGATGACCAGAAGAAACAGATTGACATTCTGAAAAAAGACTTCTTTGGAATGACGCCAGAACAGATCCTTGAAGATCTTGCGGTCGTCCGCCCGCAGGCAGAGGAACTGATCCGTCTCGTGCGCCGTTTTGCCGATGCCTATGCGGCCGCCAAGCAGGAAAAGAACATGATCGATTTTTCCGATCTGGAGCATCTGGCATTGAGGATCCTGACGGAAAAAGACGAAAGCGGAAAACGCCGCCCGACGGCAGCAGGAGAAGAGCTGGCAGCACGCTTTGAGGAAGTCATGATCGATGAGTACCAGGACAGCAATTTCCTGCAGGAGGCGATCCTGTCATCTGTTTCCAGAGAAGGAAAAGGTTCCGGTGACAGGTTTATGGTCGGGGATATCAAGCAGTCTATTTACGGATTCCGTCAGGCGCGGCCGGAACTGTTCCTGCAGAAGATGAACGCCTATATTTCTGAGGAAAAAGCATGCACGGTTCCGGGAGCAGAACCGGCGGGCATCCGCATCGATCTGCATCAGAATTTCCGCAGCCGTCCCCAGGTACTGGATACGGCAAATGCTTTATTTTCCAGGCTGATGATCCCGGAACTCGGGGGAATTGTGTATGATGATGCGGCGGCGCTGCATGCGGGAGCGGTTTATCCGGATCCTGCAGATCCGTCATTTGCGGAAACAGAGCTGCTGATCATTGACAAGAGTTCTCCGGAATTTGATGATGACCGCAGTAAGGCAGCCATGGTCGAGGCGGAGGCACATGCCGCTGCAGGGAAAATACGGGAATGTCTGCGTTCCGGTATGCTCTGGGACGCCGGGAAGCAGCAGTTCCGTCCTGTGCAGTACCGGGACTGTGTAGTTTTGCTGCGCGCGGCCGGTACATGGGGCGATACGTTTGTGCGGGTACTGCAGAGCGAGGGAATCCCGGCGTATACCGCTTCGGGGAAAGGATATTTCACGACAGTGGAAGTCGCTGCTGTATTGAATTATCTCCGGATCTGTGACAATCCGCTGCAGGATATCCCGCTTGCTGCCGTACTGCGTTCTCCGATCGGGGGAATGACCGATGAAGAACTGGCATGTCTCCGGTCCGGCACACCGGAAGGAACACTGTTCGAGGCTCTCCGGAATATGGCTGCGGAACAGCGCGGAGAGATCAGCGAAAAAGCGGCGCATTTTCTGGAACAGCTGGAGATCTTCAGGGAGCGTGTGCCGAGGACTCCGGTACATGTTCTGATCCGGCAGATATTAAAGGAGACAGGATACGGAAATTATGCGGCGGCAATGCCGGCCGGAGATCAGAGACAGGCGAACCTCGAGATGCTCGCGGAACGTGCGGAAGCCTATGAGAAAAATGATTATCACGGCCTGTTTCAGTTTGTGCGGTATGTAGAGCAGCTGAAAGAGCGGGAAGTAGATTTCGGTGAAGTCAGTCTGTACGGAGAAGAAGAAAACATCGTGCGGGTCATGACGATCCATAAGAGCAAGGGCCTGGAATTCCCTGTTGTGATATTGGCTGGCATCGGGAATCCCTTTAATTCTTCGGATGAAAAGAGTGCTGTCATTTTACATGCCGGTCTTGGACTCGGTATGACGGCGGTCTACACGGAGCAGCATCGGATACACGCCAGAACGGCTCTGCGTTCAGCGGTGCAGAATGCCATACGTCACGATAATCTCGCGGAAGAACTCCGCGTGCTTTATGTGGCTGTTACCCGCGCAAGGGAAAAGCTGATCCTGATCGGAACTGAAGACGGAAAAGAACAGGGAATACCTGCCGGAGAAGAGCCGTCCTATCAGCAGCTGATCTCCGCAAAATCTTATCTGGACTGGATCCTGATGGCACAGGGCAGCGGCCTGCCGCTTCGGAAAACGATCCTGCGCGGAGAACAGCTGGTACAGCAGGAGCAAGAAGAAACTGTGCGCACGGATTCCGCTCTGAAGGAGATCCGCGGCCTGGTCAGGCAGGGACATCCGGGAACCTATGCGCCGGAAGTACGTGACATGCTCTCTGAGATAAGTGCTTTCCGGTATGAAGAGGACTCCGGAAAAGTTCCCGCAAAAGTAACGGTGACAGAGCTGAAACGTATGCAGAGCAGACAGACTGCGGAAGAGGAACAGGGAGAAGCTCTGTATCCGGAGGAAACCGTTGTGCCGTATGTGCCGCGTTTTCTGGAAGAAACAAGGGAATCAGAGGACGGGCTTTCAGAAGAACTCACCGGTGCGGCGAGAGGCACGGCATATCACCACGTGCTTGCCGTTCTTGAGTATGATAGAATAAAAAAGAATCCGCCGGATTCCCTTCTGCCGCAGATACGGGAGCAGCTTCTTGAGATGCAGGAAAACGGTCTTCTCTCGGCGGCGGAATTTCATGCCGTCCGGGCAGAGGATATCGCCAGGTTCATGTGTGATCCGCTCGGAAAGCGCATGGCTGCTGCCGAAGCGGCAGGAACACTGCGGAGAGAGCAGCCGTTTGTTCTGGATGTTCCCGCAGCTCAGATCAGTCAGCTGCAGCAGGGCGGAACGCACACAATTCTGATCCAGGGTACGATCGATGCGTACTGGGAAGAAGACGGCGGATATATCCTGGCAGATTATAAGACAGACAGGATACTTCCCGGTGAAGAGCATTTGCTGGCGGAAAAATACCGGGTACAGCTGGAATACTATAAAACTGCGCTGGAACAGATCACAGAGATTCCGGTACGGGAGATGTATATTTTTGCAGTGGCGGCCGGGAGAAGTATCAGGCTGTAGTGCCGGCACAGGATGATCAGGAAAGGAGATATCTTATGAATAAGAAAATGGAGCAATTGGGAAAGGCACCTTCCAAGATCCGCGAGATCTTTGAATACGGCAATAAGCGCCGCGCAGAGATCGGCGCGGAAAATGTATTTGATTACAGTCTCGGCAACCCGAACGTGCCTGTGCCGGATGTCGTCAAAAAGACGTACAGCGAGCTGCTTGCAGCAAAAGATGACGTCTATCTGCATGGATATACTTCTGCGCAGGGTGCCCCGGCCACAAGACAGGCGATCGCAGATGATCTGAATGCAAAATACGGCACGTCCTTCCGGGCGGACAATTTCTATATCACCTGCGGGGCGGCCGCATCGCTGCGGATCATCTTCGGGGCACTGATCACGCCGTATGAAAAAGCAGAAGTTATCACCTTTACTCCGTACTTTCCTGAATACCGTGTGTTCGTGCAGAGTGCGGGAGCTGCCCTGGTAGAATCGCAGAGTGATCCGGATACGTTCCAGATTGATTTTGCAGATCTGGAGAGCAGATTTACGCCGAATACAAAAGCCGTTCTTATCAATTCTCCCAATAATCCTTCCGGTGTCGTGTTCCGCGAAGAGTCGATCATCAGGCTGGCTGCACTGCTTTCTGAGAAGGAAAAAGAATACGGTCATACTATCTATCTGATCACGGATGAACCGTACAGGGAGCTGGTATATGATGATACCGTAACGGTGCCTTTTGTCACAAAGTACTATAAGGATGCCATTGTCTGCTATTCTTTCAGCAAGTCACTGTCCATGCCCGGAGAAAGGATCGGCTATATCCTTATTCCCGATGAGGCTGCAGAGGCGCCGGATCTGTATGCTGCTGTCTGCGGAGCAGGACGTGCCCTCGGATATGTCTGTGCTCCGAGTCTCGCCCAGCATGTGATCGAACGATGTGTCGGAGCTGTCTCGGATCTTCAGTATTACAAGAAAAACCGTGATCTGCTCTACAATGCTCTGACGGAATATGGCTATACCTGTGTACATCCCGACGGTGCGTTCTATCTGTTCATGAAAGCGCTTGAGCCAGACGCATCCGCCTTCTGTGAGAAGGCAAAAGAGTATGAATTGCTTCTGGTTCCGGCAGACAGTTTCGGTACGCCGGGGTATGTAAGACTTGCATATTGTGTGACAACAGAACTGATAGAGAGAAGTTTACCGGCATTTAAAAAACTGGCAGAGTCCTACAGATAACAGGAGTGTGCATATAAGGGTGGTATCCGGCATCCGTGATGCATAAAAAATTTGTCAAGCAGAAAAAAACGATTCGGAAATGTGCCGAAATTTTGCTGAAACAGATACTATGGTAACCTTGGTTGACATTTTCTATCAGTAAGTTATCCACATCCGCAAAGCCAATTTTGACGCGCCTTGCAGAGTTATCAACGAAGTTATCCACATTATCCACATAAAAACCGGTC
>CACZSZ010000217.1 GCA_902783945.1 uncultured Lachnospiraceae bacterium | reverse complement strand
GTTCTTCCAGGTGCAGAAGGCACAGGCAGTCAGCTTTGACAACGAAGTACTCGCGTCGATCGAAGAACCTTTCCTGAAAAACGGCTACGAGTACGAAGCGATGGAAGCGGTGCGCTGCCTGCAGGAAGGAAAGACAGAAAGCGAGATGGTCCCGCTGGACAACAGCGTGGCTGTCATGCGGATCCTGGACACCTGCCGGGCAAATGCGGGATATCGCTTCCCGTTTGAAGAATAAACAGGACCAGGCCGGTAGATTTGAATGAAGAATAATTAAGACCAGACAGATCAATTTTGAATATGGATAATTCGATGCAGAAAAAAACACAGAAGCAGGAGGAGATGCAGCGGCTCATCGCGCGCCTCAACGAGGCCTCCGACGCGTATTACAACGGGCGCGGCGAACTCATGACAGACTACGAGTGGGATGCCCTGTTTGATCAGCTCAAACAGCTGGAGGAAGAGACAGGCGAAGTCCTGCCGGACAGCCCCACGCACAAGGTGAGCGAAGATGCGATCCCCGGGCAGAAAGAAAGACACGAGTATCCGGCGCTGTCGCTGGCCAAGACAAAAAAAGAAGAAGATCTGGTCAAGTGGGCGGAAGGGCGCCCGATCTGGATTTCCTGGAAGCTGGACGGCCTGACGCTGGTGGCCACGTATGACAACGGCAGACTGACGCGCGTTCTCACGCGCGGCGGCGGCGACATAGGGACAAATATCACGCATCTGGCCGGAGCGATCAGCGGTATTCCCGGGACGATCAAAGAAAAAGGCCATCTTGTGATCCGCGGCGAGGCAGTCATATCGTATGCGGATTTCGAGCAGTTCCTGATGGAGTCAGACGAAGAATACGCCAATCCGCGCAATCTTGCTTCCGGATCTCTCTCGCTGAAAGACCCGGAAGAAGTAAAAAAACGCAAGATCCGCTGGATCCCGTTTACACTCGTACACACAGAAAATGATCTCACTTCCTGGGGAGCGCGCATGGATTTCCTGCAGGATCTGGGTTTCAAGCCGGTCGAGCGCGAACTGATCCAGCATCCGGACGAGGCATCTGTGGCGGATGCCATCGCCCGCTGGACAGAGAAAGTGACCGGGATAAGTGCCGGCAACCCGGAAAAGCGCAGCGGGACCCGCACCAATCCTTATCCCGTGGACGGCCTTGTCATCACGTACGACGATACACGCTATGCGGCGACGGGTTCTGTAACGGGGCATCATGCCACCCGCGCGGGCTATGCGTTCAAGTGGCAGGATGAATCAGCCGACTCCGTACTGGATCATATCGAGTGGTCCTGTGCCGTTTCGACGATCACACCGGTAGCGGTTTTCAAACCGGTAGAACTCGAGGGCACAACCGTGCAGCGGGCCTCGCTCTGCAACATCAGCGAATGCGAGCGGCTTGGGATCGGCGGACCGGGCACAGAACTTTCCGTGATCAAAGCCAACAAGATCATCCCGAAAGTCATCCGGGTGATACGCATGGAGGGAGCACTGGAAATTCCGAAGGCCTGCCCGGTATGCGGCGCACAGACAGAAATACGCGTGAACGAAGTCAGCGAGACGAAGACGCTGCACTGCACCAATCCGGACTGTGCCGCCAAGCAGCTGAAAAAATTCACCCGCTTTGTATCCAAGACAGGTATGGATATCGACGGGATCTCCGAACAGACACTGGCGCGGTTCATCAACGCCGGGTGGGTCCGCGAATACGCCGATCTGTATCATCTTCCGGAACACCGGGAAGAAATCGTACAGATGGAAGGCTTCGGCGAAAAGTCCATGCGGAATCTGGCCGATGCACTGGAAAAATCGCGTCAGGCCGAACCGAACCGCCTTCTCTTTTCCCTGAGCATCCCGCTCTGCGGACAGGAAGTCGCGAAGCTTCTGCTCACCCGGTATTCCCTGCCGGAACTGATCCGGACTGCGCGGGAAACAGACAATGCCGAAGTGTTTTCGATGATCGACGGCATCGGCCCGGAAAAATCCGCCTCCCTCGTCCGCTGGATGCAGGAAGAAACCAATGCCTCCGGCCTGGACAATCTTATGAAAGAACTCACTTTCAAAGAAGAAGATCTGGCCGATCCGAACGATCCGGCAAGTGCGGCCGGGAAAGCTGCACGGGAAGCAGCTGCAGGCCGGTGCGCGGGACTGACCTTTGTCGTGACGGGCGATGTCCATCACTACAAAAACAGGAATGAACTCAAAGCTTATATTGAGTCACAGGGAGGCAAGGTGACGAGCGCGGTCAGCGGTTCGACATCCTTCCTGATCAACAACGACGTTACATCCACTTCCGGCAAGAACCAGAAGGCAAAAAAACTCGGCATCCCGATCATATCGGAGGACGAGTTCCTGGAGAAGTTTGTATAAAACATAGGAGCGGCATGAACACCAACTGGATCGACATCATTGGAAAAAACTGGAATATAATCGGCTATTCTCCGTCGGCAGAACCAGCCCAGAGCCGGGGAGCGGCCGTCCTGATCCCGTTCGTGCAGAACGAGGAAGGGGAGACGGAAATCCTTTTCGAGCAGCGGGCACTGGATCTGGATGTGCAGCCTGCGGAAATCTGTTTCCCGGGCGGCGGGATCGAGGAAGATGAGACTCCGCTCGAAGCGGCCGCACGCGAGACGAGAGAAGAACTGCTGCTGAAGCGGGAACAGATCCGCGTGCTGGGAGAAATCGAAGGCGTCAGGAATAACGGGATCATCTCGATCCACGCATTTCTGGGAGTCTTGAATGATTACCAGGGAACCTACGCGCCGGTCGAGGTAGATCATGTTTTCACAGTCCCTGTCTCCTGGTTCCTCGAGCATGAACCGGAAGTCCACATGGCGACAGTGACCACGATCCCCGACGAAGATTTCCCCTTCGACCTGATCCCAGGCGGACGCGATTATCCGTGGCGGAGCAGGCGAAACCCGATCTATTTTTACCGGCACCCCGAAGGCGTGATCTGGGGACTGACAGCATCGATACTGCATGGCTTCTTCTCAAAACTGTCGCAAATCAGCTTGTGATAGTGTAGTGTTATTAGAAGTATAAATATTTACATGGCGAAAAGCAGGAAATCAAGCAAAGCTATGCAAGAGCAAGAGAAAAAAGAAGCAAAGAAAACAAGTATCCTTCTGCAGGTTTCTGTCCTGTTTGTGATTGCGATTGCCATCACGGCGCTCGCCACATATATGGGTCAGGAAAAAACAGCCAATGTCACTGTGACGAATCAGGTGGAAGAGCTTGCGCAGAGTACCGCGGATGAAGTGATCCTGGCGCTGAAAGAGTATCCTTCTTATGAATGGCTGCTGAAATACTGGTACGAACATGCTTATGAACTGAATATTGAATACGACTCGGATTTCCGCAATGGTTCGGCGACCCGTACCAAGAGTGTCCTGTGGAATGAACGGCATCCCAGGTATCCGCTGCGGTATGTGAAGGGCCTTGAATTGGAAAATCTGCCGGAGTCGGAAAAAAAGCTCTTTGCAGAGATCATGTATACCTGGCTGATCACCCGCATCAATCAGATCAAAGAGACCTATAATGCCTCATTTCTGTTCTGCGCACTGACAGATGAAACCTGTCAGAGCCAGTTCTTCCTGTTCAGTGCGGCAGACAAAGATTCTGTCCGCGGTACAAGTTACGGAGAAGCCTTTATTCTCGGCACCATACGGAACGCGGCCTTAAGTCAGCAGGAAGCCATGCGAGATGCGCGGGAGAATGAAAAACATCTTGCGGATGCCGGAGACTATGTCGATTACTATGTGCACATGAGCAAGCTCGGCAATAAGGATGTGTTCATCGGACTGACTTTCGCAAAGAAAGATCTATACAAGCGGATCAGTTCACAGACGAGAAGTGAGTCGCTGAATTCCATCTTCTATCAGGTTATCCTGCTGATCATCGCACTGTTTATGCTGCTGCTCTATGTGATCCGTCCGCTGCGTTACGTGCGGAAGAATATCCGGCTGTACAAACAGACAAAAGACAGTAAGACCGTGTCCGAAAATCTTCGGTATGTCAATTCACACAACGAGATCGAAGAACTGGCAGAAGATGTAAGCGACCTGACCAGAGAGATAGAAGACCATGTAGCCCGGATCGAAAGTATCACGGCGGAAAAAGAGCGCATCAGTACGGAACTTGCGCTGGCGGAGACGATCCAGAAAAGCAGGCTGCCCAGCGTGTTCCCGGCCTTCCCGGACCGCCATGAATTTGATATTTATGCCACGATGACCCCGGCGAAAGAGGTGGGCGGAGATTTCTACGATTTCCGGATGCTGGACGATGACCATCTGTATATCGCCATCGCGGACGTGTCGGGCAAAGGCGTGCCGGCCGCTCTGTATATGATGAGTACGATGATCATCCTGGCCAATAACGCAAAACAGGGAAAGAGTCCGTCCGAGATCCTGGTGAGCACCAACAACTCCGTCTGCGAAAAGAATCCCGAAGAAATGTTCATCACTGCATGGATCGGGATCCTGGAGATCAGTACAGGCAGGCTGATGGCGGCCAACGCCGGCCACGAGTATCCGGCGATCATGTACAGCGGCGCTCCGTTTATTGAAGAAAGAAATGTTCACGGCATGGTGCTCGGCGCCCTGGAAGGCATGAAATATCCCGAGTACGAGATCCGTCTGACACCCGGATCGAAGATCTTCCTGTACACTGACGGCATCATCGAGGCGACGAACGCAAGCAAAAAGCTGTTCGGTGTAAGCCGCATGCTGCAGGCACTCAACAACACTGAAAAAACAGATACTCCGGAGCAGATCCTTGCCGCAGTCCGCAAAGCCGTAGACGGATTTGTAAAAGAGGCGCCCCAGTTTGATGACATGACCATGATGTGCATCGAATACTTCGGGTCCGAGAAAGAAGACGCGTGAAAAAAGACGCTTGAAAAAGAAGCGTGAAGAAGACGCGTGAAAAAGAGACACGTGAAATAGAAAAGTGAACAGGAACAGATAGATATGAGCAAGCAGCCCATAGATCTCAATGGCAAGAATATTTTAGTGACAGGTTCGCCCGGTTTTATCGGTGCGAACCTTGTTCTGCGTCTGCTGCGGGAAATGACCTCCGGCACGATCGTATCACTCGACAACATGAACGATTACTACGATGTGAGACTGAAGGAATGGCGGCTGGCGCAGATCGAGGCGGCAGCGGAGCAGGTCCTGACCGGCCCCCGCCACATTTTCATCCGCGGCTCGGTCGCCGACAAAGCGCTCGTAGACAAGCTCTTTGCCGAATATCGCTTCGACGTTGTCGTCCATCTTGCGGCACAGGCCGGAGTGCGCTACAGCATCGACCACCCGGATGTGTACATCGAGTCCAACATCATCGGGTTCTACAATATCCTGGAGGCATGCCGGCATTCATACGACGCCTGTGGAGCTGAGAGCACCGGGCAGTCATACGAAGCCTGCGGAGCTGAGAGCACTGGGCAGGATTACGGCGGCGTCCGGCATCTCGTTTATGCCTCCAGTTCCTCTGTCTACGGAGGAAACAAGAAGGTGCCGTTCTCCACAGATGACAAGGTGGACAATCCTGTCTCTCTTTACGCGGCGACCAAGAAGAGCAACGAGCTTCTGGCGCATGCCTACAGCAAGCTGTACAACATTCCGAGCACGGGTCTGCGTTTCTTCACGGTCTACGGGCCTGCGGGGCGGCCGGACATGTTCTATTATTCCGCGACACAGAAGCTCGCCGCCGGACAGAAGATCCAGATCTTCAACTACGGTGACATGAAGCGCGACTTCACATACGTCGATGACATCGTCGAGGGAATCCTCCGCGTC
>CACZSZ010000216.1 GCA_902783945.1 uncultured Lachnospiraceae bacterium | reverse complement strand
GTCACGATCCTTTCGTTTGACGCCAGCAGCAAGGCACTGCATCTGATCCTGGACGGAAGGATCAATTACGACGTGGAATGCAATCCTCTTCACGGCCCGCGGGTCCGCAAGATCATCGAACAGCTGGAACAGAACGAAACACCGCTCAAATACACTTATGTTGAAGAAGTCTCCTTCGACTCCTCCAATCTTCTGGAATCTGTGATCGAAGGACGGGGATACTGATCTCTCAGACCGCTCCTCCCCTGCTGCGGTATTCTTTTGGCGTGATCCCTACCGTCTTCCGGAATACATGGCTGAAATAATTCGGCTCGTTGTATCCGATCTCCAGGGCAATATCCGACAGCCTGGCATTAGTAGATACAAGGAGCTGCTTAGCCTTTTCCATGCGCAGCGCGGTCAGATAACTGATGAAAGTCCTTCCTTCATTCTGAGAGAACACCGTACTGAAATGTGCCGCACTCATTCCGACATGCTGTGCCGTACTGAGCAGTGAGATATTCGGATCGCAGAAGTTTTCTTTGATGTAGTTTTCCGCGAGTTTGATCACGTGGCCGTACTTATCCGTCACCGGACTGAGCTGTCTGGAGCCGACGATCAGCCGGAGCAGTTCACCTGCGATATTCCGGAAAGATTCATAGCTCCCGGAGGCGGCAAACACATCGTACTGTCTGCTGAGCATATCGGCAATATCCTTTTCTTTCTTCCCCGGATCATTCAGTGCCATGGCACGCACCGCGCTCTTGAGAAGCGATACCAGTGTATAATAACGCACCAGTTTGCTTCCGTACTGTTCACTGTCTTCCCCGCTGAGCATCTCTTCAAGAAGAGAGGGAACATCTTCGGCAGAAGCAGTCGCAATTTTCTGCTGCAGTTCTTTCCTGATCGGGCCTTCAAACTGGATCACATCCGCTGTCAGCTGCACGGTATCGCCGAAATGCAGGATCCGGCCGGCAGAGATACCGCCGACGCGTTTCAGCAGATCCACCGCCTCTTTGTGGCTCCGGGCTATGGCCCCGATCCGCTGCACCGGTTCTCCGATCACGGCTGTTATCACCGGGCTTACATCCTGCAGCTCGTGTTTCAGGATCTGCAGGATCTGGTAGGCCTGCTCATTCAGTTCTTCTTCATTGTTCTCGCCAAAAAGGAGCGTCAGCTGATCCGCCGCATTGAAATAATACAGGACATGTTCCCTTTCCTTCAGGATATTCTGTACAATACTTACCAGTCTTCCCTGATCCAGCTCACCGGTCTCGAACTGACAGACAGTGACAATGTAACAGGGGCGTATGATATCAAGCTTAAGAGTACCTGCCTGCTCCAGCAGTACATCGGTCCCGGTCCCGCCATAAAGAAGCTGCTGCATAAAATGCTTTCGCAGCGCATAGGTCACCTCTGTTTCATCAAATCCTTCCGGCAGGGCTTTATTTGCTTTTTCCTTATCGATCTGTTCTGCCGTTTCACGGATCACTTTTATCAGCTCAGCTGACCGCACCGGCTTCAGGAGATACTGATCCACGCCCAGGGTGATCGCTTTCCGGGCATACTCAAAATCTCCGTACCCGCTTATGATGATCACTTTCAGCCAGGGCATGATCGCCTTGGCATGACGGATCAGTCCGAACCCGTCCAGAAACGGCATCCGGATATCTGTCACCAGGATATCCGGCATCAGATCCTGCATGATGGAAAGGGCCATCTCCCCGTCTGAAGCTTCGCCGCAGAACGAGTAGGGCCCCTGCATCTGTTCAATAGTATCACGGATACTCTGTCTTATAAGAAGTTCGTCTTCAACTACAAAAATCTGGTACATGATCAAATATCATCGATAAACTGTTTTGTAAAGTGCCCTGCGACACCCATCATTCCGGCCCTGGTCGGATAATGTCCAAGCCGGATATAGCTTCCATCCGACTCAAACGGATTCAAAGCAGCCGCCTTTTCGCGGAGGATCGGCAGGTAGGGCTCTATATACCCGGAGACAAGCCCTCCGAGTATCACATTGCAGTCGAAAGCCATTCGGAGATTGTTGACCGCGATCGCAAGATAATCCAGCACTTCTTCCCAGAGCGCCCTGTATTCCGCGTTCCCTTCCTCCAGCCCCGCAAAAAAATCCTCGGCGGAGATCCCGAGATCCCTTGTAAAGCGATAGGCACTGCAATAAGCCTCCAGGCAGCCCTTCTTTCCGCAGTTGCACAGGCGTCCGTGCGGCTGCAGGCACATATGGCCGAATTCTGCGCTTCTTCTCTGACTTCCGAGATACGGATGCCCGTTGATAAAGACCGCACCTCCGATTCCGTTCTCCAAAAAAAGATACACGAAATTTTCTGTACGCTCTTCCGGCGAAAGTCCGAACCATTCCGCATCACCGCCGCTTGTACTGTCGTTCGCGATAAAAACCGGATACGGGATCGGCTCTCTCACGTTTTTCAGAGAGAGATCCTTCATGCGCAGCGTCGGTGACAGAACGATCGTATCCTTTTCCAGGTCAACCACACCCGGAAATGTCAGTCCGACTCCCAGTATCTTTTCGGACGGTATTTTCTGTTCCTTCAGAAATACCTCCAGCTCGTCAGCGATCTGTCTGCCGATCTGACTCTCCTCGAAAACCGGAATTCTGATTGTTTTATAGGCAAGCTGCTCCAGCAGGATATTTGTGATCAGCATCCGGATATTTGTGGAAGAAACACTGATCCCGACCGAATACCGGACCCCGTCTTCCACCGTATAACCGACCGCCGGTCTTCCCCCGGTCAGTTTCTGGATCTCGCCCGGCCGGATCAGGCCCGCCGACAGCAGCTCGGTTATGTTCTGCTGAACTGTCGGCAGGCTGTATCCCATCTCTTTTGCCAGCTGCTGTTTGCTGACCGGCACATGAGAGTCGTATATGTATCTGTACATCTTGTTTCTGGTTTTTCGGCGTCTTTCTGTAATTGTCACATTCCCTTCAGTCATAAGTCATCCTCTTGGGTATGGAAACCGGAACCCAACTGGTAAACAGATAATTACTTCTGCCGATTTTTAGAAAGTATGTCAAACGCCACTGCAGCAAGAAGAACAGCACCCTTGACCACTTTCTGATAATTCGCGTCAAGACTCAGCAGGCTCATGCCCAGGTTGATCACACCGATCAGCGTCGCACCGATGACCATGCCGAAGATCCTGCCGGCTCCGCCATATGCGGACACACCGCCGACGACGCAGGCCGAGATGGC